>NZ_JAMSHL010000028.1:0-66518 GCF_026521175.1 Aminobacter sp. MET-1
GGCATCGATGGCCTGATCGTCGTCGACCTGCCGCCCGAGATGGACGCCGAACTCTGCATCCCCGCACTCAAGGCAGGTATCAATTTCATTCGCCTGGCGACGCCGACCACCGACGACAAGCGGCTGCCCAAGGTGCTGCAGAACACGTCAGGCTTCGTCTACTACGTGTCGATGACCGGCATCACCGGCTCGGCGCTGGCCGACACCTCGAAGGTTGCCGAGGCAGTGGCGCGCATCAAGGCGCACACCGACCTGCCCGTCTGCGTCGGCTTCGGCGTCAAGACCGCCGAGCAGGCGCGCACCATCGGCGCCTCCGCCGACGGTGTGGTGGTGGGCACCGCCATCGTCAATGCGGTGGCCAATGTCATCGGGCCGAAGGGCGAGAAGACGGCCGATCCGGCCGAGGCGGTTGCGACGCTGGTCAATGGCTTGTCCCAAGGCATTCGCGCCGCACGCCTTGCTGCCGCCCAATAAATATCCCATGTCCTAGGGTCGAAGAGGACCAAAACCATGAACTGGATCACGAACTTCGTTCGTCCGAAGATCAATTCGATGCTCGGCCGCCGGGAAATGCCCGACAATCTCTGGATCAAGGATCCCGAGAGCGGCGAGATGGTGTTCCACAAGGATCTCGAGGAAAACCAGTACGTCATCCCGTCGTCTGGCCACCACATGAAGATCTCGGCGAAGGAGAGGCTGCGCTTCTTCTTCGATGACGGCCGCTACGACACCATCGAGAATCCGAAAGTCGTCACCGACCCGCTGAAGTTCCGCGACGAGAAGCGTTATGTCGACCGCCTGAAGGACGCCAAGGCCAAGACCGGCATGGAAGACGCGATCCTGTCGGGCACCGGCAAGATCGAGGGCCTGCCCGTCGTCGTCACCGTGCAGGACTTTGCCTTCATGGGCGGTTCGCTCGGCATGGCCGCAGGCGACGCGATCATCCGCGCCTTCGAAGTGGCGCTGGAGAAGAAGCGTCCGCTGGTCTTGTTCGCTGCCTCCGGCGGAGCGCGCATGCAGGAAGGTATTTTGTCCCTGATGCAACTGCCGCGCACCACGGTCGCGGTCGATCGGCTCAAGGAAGCCGGCCTGCCTTATATCGTGGTGCTGACCAACCCGACGACAGGCGGTGTGACTGCCTCCTATGCGATGCTGGGAGACGTGCATATCGCAGAACCTGGTGCGCTGATCGGCTTCGCCGGCCCGCGCGTCATCGAGCAGACCATCCGCGAGAAGCTTCCGGAAGGTTTCCAGCGCTCCGAGTACCTGATGGATCACGGCATGGTCGACATGGTGGTGTCGCGCCTGGAGATGAAGTCGACGGTCGCCAACCTTTTGAAGATCCTGATGAAGACGCCGGCGGAGGCCAAGCCGGCCGAAGCCGAGATCTTGCCGCCTGTCGTGTCCGTGCCGGAACGCCGCCCGCAGGCCTGATCTGACCGCAGCCGCGTAGTGCCGGGGGGAAACGCCATGACCACGCTCGAAGCCGATGTCGAAATCGAGCGCCTTCTGGCGCTGCACCCGAAGGGCTTCGACCTTTCGCTCGACCGCATCACCCGGCTGCTCGAGCGGCTCGGCAATCCGCAGGACCACATCCCGCCGGTGATCCATATCGCCGGGACCAATGGCAAGGGCTCGTGCGCGGCGTTTTCGCGCGCCTTGCTCGAGGCGCAGGGCATGCTCGTTCATGTCCACACCTCGCCGCATCTGGTGAACTGGCACGAGCGCTATCGTCTCGCTGCACCTGGCGGCGGCAAGCTGGTGGCTGACGACGTGCTGGCCGATGCGGTACGTCGCGTCGGCGAGGCCAATCGCGGCGAAAAGATCACCGTCTTCGAAATCCTGACCGCCGTCACCTTCGTGTTGTTTGCCGAACATCCGGCCGACGCCTGCATCATCGAGGTCGGCCTCGGCGGCCGCTTCGACGCGACCAATGTCATCAAGCGGCCGGCTGTGTCGGTGATCATGCCGGTGTCGATGGATCATGAGGCCTATCTCGGCGACAAGGTGGAGCTCATCGCCGCCGAAAAGGCCGGCATCATCAAGCGCGGCTGCCCTGTCATCGTCGGCGCGCAGGAGAGCGAAGCCGCCCAGCAGGTGCTGATCGACACCGCCGAGCGGCTGAATTGCCCGCTCGAGGTCTACGGCCAGGACTTCCTCGCCTTCGAGGAAAACGGCCGGATGATCTTCCAGGACCCGACCGGGCTGATGGATCTCGTGCCGCCGCGCCTGCCCGGCCGACACCAGTATGCCAATGCTGCCGCGGCGATCGCGGCGGTGAAGGCAGCGGGTTTTCCGGTCGACGACCGCATCGCCGACAAGGCGATGGCCTCGGTGACCTGGCCCGGCCGGATGCAGCGCCTGCCGCAGGGTGCGCTGACCGATCTTGCACCGAAGGGTTCGGAAGTGTGGATCGACGGCGGCCACAATCCCGGCGCCGGCACCGTGATCGCAGAGGCGCTGACCGAGCAGGAAGAAAAGGTGCAGCGGCCGCTGTTCCTGATCTCCGGAATGATCAACACCAAGGACCAGACCGGCTATTTCAAGCCGTTCCACGGCATGGCGCGGCATGTCTACACCGTGCCGGTGCGGATGAGCGAAAGCGGCGTCCCCAATGAAGAACTGGCGGTGCGCGCGTCGGAGGCCGGGCTTTCGGCCGAGCCGGTGAGTTCAGTCGCCAATGCGCTGATGCTGCTGCGCGATACCTGGGACGAGGACGAGCCGGCCCCGCGTATCCTGATCGGCGGCTCGCTCTATCTGGTGGGCGAAGTGCTGGCCGAAAACGGAACGCCGCCGACCTGAGCGACAAAAGCCCGGTCGCCCCCCTCACCAATAAGCATGTGAGATGCCTTTCTCGCAGAAGCCGGTCATAGAACGACGGCTTTTGCGGCCGTTTTTTTGCGACCACAAATAACTTGCCTTGCATTTGTTCTTGTTATGTTCTTTCTGGTTCGACATGGATTTCCATGTCGAACCTTCGGAGGAATGGCAGAAATGAGTGTTTACGTGACCGTTGGCGCCCTGGAGTCCGCCACGTCGAACGCCTTCTATGACGCGGTCCTGGCAACCATCGGATGGAGCAAGCATACGGAGTTTCCGGGGTGGCGCGGATATTCCGAGGGCGGAACGGGCGAGGGGCTTGTCCTATGGGTCTGCAAGCCTTTCGACGGTGGGCCGGCGAGCGCCGGAAATGGCGCGATGGTGGGCTTCATGGTCAAGTCTCGTGCGGAAGTCGACGCTTTCCACGAAGCTGCCATGGCCAACGGCGGAACGGACGAAGGCGCACCTGATCCGCGCCCGCACTATGGCCCGCACTGGTACGCCGCATACATGCGTGACCCCGCCGGAAACAAGATCTCCGTGGTCTACAACGGCTAGCGCTTCGTAAACCGGCCTTACGGCTGCCTGCGGAAAGAAAAAGCCGCTCGTAACAGGACGTTACGAGCGGCTTCATTTTCAGCAGCGACTAAGGCTTCGCTGTCGCCTTGCAAACGTCAGGCGACGTTGCCGGCGATCCAGTGGGCCAGCGCGGTCTTGGGAGCGGCGCCAACCTTGATGTCGGCCACTTCGCCATCCTTGAAGATCATCAGCGTCGGGATCGAGCGCACGCCGAACTGGGCAGCGATCTCGGGGTTCTCGTCGATGTTGACCTTGGTGATCTTGACCTTGCCGGCGAGCTCGTTGGAAATCTCCTCAAGCGACGGGCCGATCATCTTGCAGGGACCGCACCACTCAGCCCAGAAATCGACCACGACCGGCTCCTTGGCTTCGAGCACGCCGGACTTGAAATTGCTGTTGTCGATCTTGACGGTGGCCATGATGCGATCCTCTAGAGTTAGCTGTCGCGCCATATGTGGTGGTTTGGGGCCCGACGTTCAAGCAGTTCTTGTGTCACGCTTGGGTGAGTCGAGCAAGGGCGGCGTCCATGGCCGCCACGGGCAGCGGGATCAGAAGCGGCGCCTCAGTGAAGAGCAAGGCAGCCGCAACCGACTTGCCCGGATAGAGCGGCCGGAGTAGCGCGCGGTAGAGCGCAAGCTGTACGATGTAGGCTCCGGGCACCTGTTCAAGCGAGGCCGGCGGCGAGGCATTGGTCTTGTAGTCAACGATCAAAACCTCGTTATCCGTGACCGCCAGACGGTCGATCTTGCCCGACACCGAACGCGCTTTCCCCCTGATGTCGAGACTGCCCATCACGGCCACTTCGGCGCGCGAGGCGCGCGAGAAGAGGGGCGCAAAGCGCGTGTCGTCGAGGATGGAGAGGACGGACGCGAGAGCCGAAGCGCGCTGCGCCTCGTCCCAGTCGCGGCCTGTTCGGGCGAGATAACGTTCGGCCGCCTGCCGCCGCTCTGCCGGGTCGAGACGCGGCAGCATCTGCAGCAGGCGATGCAGCGCCGAACCGCGGGCGATGGCAAAGGCAGGCTCGACCTCCGCATCCAGCACCGGCGAACGGCCTGAGATCACCGGCTCTTCGGTCTCCTCGATCAGGGCCGAGGCCCCCGACGGCGACAGCGGGCGCGGCAGGTCCTCGAAGGGCGGCGGCCGGTCGAACAGGCTTTCGGGCAGCGGCGCCGGGGCGACGATCTCCGCCGCCTCGCGCTCAGGCGCGATTTCCGCCGCACCCGACAAAGGCGTGACGCGGAAGCGGTGCACCTTGAGGTCGGCGACGACGGGATGGTCGCGCAATTCGCTTTCCGGCGCGGCCGACAGCGCGCGCGAAACGATCGAATGCCAGGTGTTGCCGCCGGGCGCGCGTTTGCCGTGATAGCCGCAGACGATGAGACGGTCTTCGGCGCGGGTCATGCCGACATAGAGCAGGCGACGGTATTCGTCGTCGGCCAGTTCGCGCGCTGTCAGAGCAGCGCCCTTGGAGAAGGCATTGGCGACATCGGCGCCGGCGCGCCAGAGATAGCCTTTGCCCTGCCAGTGTCGGGCACGCGGGATGAAAGGCATCAGCCGGGGCAAATGCTGGTCGCTGAACGGCGCCGAGCCGCTGTCGACCAGGAATACGACCGTCGCTTCCAGTCCCTTGGCGGCGTGCGCGGTCATGATGCGGACCTCGTCGCGGGTCTGGTCCATCTCGCGCTTGATCTCGGGTCCGGCGTTTTCCAGCGTCGACAGGAAGGCTTCGAGGCCGGGCAGGCCGGTGCGCTCTTCGGCGAGGCAGAAGTTGAGGAACTCGTCGAGAATGTCGCCGGCTTCCTGGCCCAGACGGGAAATCATTTTCTTGCGCACGCCATCACGGTCGCGACCGCCCGAGAGCACGCCTGAGTAAAACTCGAAGATCGGCCGGAAGGCGGCCTCGGTGGCCCAGGCTTCGAGCTGTTCGGAGACCGGTTTCAGCGCCGCATCCGTTTCGGCGGCCTCACGCAGTGAGGCGACCAGCGAGCGGCTGCCGGGTCGGCCAGAGGCGAGCGCGAACAGCGCCTCCTCGGAAAAGCCGAAGATCGGACTGCGCAGGACGGCCGCCAGCGAAAGATCGTCCTCGGGCTGGATGAGGAAACGACCGAGCGCGATGAGGTCCTTGACGGCGATGTGGCCGGGCAGGCTGAGGCGATCGGCGCCGGCGACGGGGATGTCGCGGCGTTTCAGGGCTCGGGAAAGGGCGTGGACGAAGCGGTCGCGCTTGCGCACCAGCACCATGACGTCGCCGGCACGCAGGCGCTTGCCGGTGCCCTCGACGATCTCGTCATTGTCGAGCCATTTGCGGATCGTTGCCGCGACCTGCTCGGCCACCACCACGGCGGGCGCGTGGGCATGGTCGATGGGCTTGCGCCAGTCGTCCGGTTCGTCGACCACATCGGTACCAACAGAAGGCCAGACCTCGACATAGCCGGGGGCGCCGGCGCGGATCGCCTTGTGGCTGGGCGGCTCGGGCGCGCGGGTGACGCCACGGCGGACCGTCGGGTCCTCGAACACACGGTCGACCGCCGACAGCACGTCGTCGGTCGAGCGGAACGACCAGGTCAGCGTGACGTCTTCGAAGCGAGCTTCGGCGGCGCGGACGCGGGCGGCAAATTCGTGCTTGCTGTCGTCGAAGGATTCAGGCGCGGCACCCTGGAAGGAATAGATCGACTGCTTCTCGTCGCCGACGGCGAAGACGGTGCGGTGGACATGATCGCGCGCCCCGAAACCGGAGAAGAACTCCTCGGCCAAGCGCTTGACCACTTCCCACTGGTCGGGGCTGGTGTCCTGGGCCTCGTCGAGCAGGATGTGGTCGATGCCCTTGTCGAGCTTGTATTGCACCCACGGCCCGGCATCGGGGCGGGCAAGCAGGTTGACCGTGCGGGTGATAAGGTCGTTGAAATCGAGGAAACCGCGCCCGGTTTTCAGCCGCTCATAGCGGGCGATCAGCCAGTCGGCGATGGTGAGTGCGGCGCGCGTCGCCTCGAGCATGCGGAAATGGGCGAGACGGTCTGCGGCCCGGATGATCGCCTCTGACGTCGCCTGGTAGCGTTCCGGCAGGTCGGGTAGGCGGTCGAGCAAAGCCTTCTTGAAGGTGCTCGCCGTGTAGGGATCGCCGTCAGCCTTGAGGAAGGCATCGGCCAACAGGCCGAGACGCCTGATCGGGTCGGGTTCGGCATAGGCCAGGCTGGCATAGGGCAGGATGTTGTTGAGCACGCTGCGTGCGTCGGTCGCCTCGGCAGCAGCGGCAAAGGCATTGAAGAATGAAGGCTCGAAACCGGGCAGAGGCCAGATCGAGCCAGCGATGGCTTCGGCGTTGTCGTCCTTGATAAAGCCGAACTCCTCGTACAAAGCGCCGAAGGGCCAGGAAAAATCCATGATCTGGCCGATGAAGGCGCGCAGGCCGTCGCGCTTGGCGACGATTTCGGACAGCAGCGCGTCGAGACCCGCCTCGCCACCGCGCTCCAGCACCATGGCAAAGGCTTCGGCCAGCTCGGGATTGGCCGCCCCCCCGGTCACCATCTCGCGCCGCGCAGTGGCAAAGAGCGTCGCTTCTATCTGCGGATCGAGCATCTCGAAATGGGCAGCGATGTTGGCTTCGAGCGGGAACTGGTGCAGCACCGACTCGCAGAAGGCGTGGATGGTCTGGATCTTCAGACCGCCTGGCGTTTCCAACGCCTCGGCGAACAGCCGGCGGGCACGTCGCAGCATCGCCCGGTCGGGCCGCGCGCCGTCGAGGGCGGTAATGCGCTCGGCCAGCTCCGCATCGGGCAGCATGGTCCATTCAGACAGGTTGGCGAACACGCGGTTCGACATGTTGGCGGCGGCGGCGCGCGTGTAGGTCAAACAGAGGATCTTCGACGGATCGGTGCCGCGCAACAGCAACCGCATCACCCGCTGCGACAGCACATGGGTTTTGCCCGAGCCGGCATTGGCCGACACCCAGACCGAATTGCCGGGATCGGAGGCGCGGGCCTGCCTGTCCGCGGTTTCTTGGGGGACGAAGAACTTCTTCTTCATTCCTCGCCCTCCGAACCGCCATCGCCGCCGGCCGACCATTCGAGCACGCGGGCGAGATGGTCGTAATCGCCGTCGGTTTCGCCCTCGCGGAAGGGCAGTGCGCGCGACAGATAGCCGGTGGTGGGATCGTCATAGTGGTGGAGAAGCTGCTCTAGCCTCATCCAGGCCTCTTCCGACAGCTCCGACGCCGATTTGGGCTTGCGGTTGTGTTCGAGGATCGATTCCTCGAACACCTCGCCATTGGGCTTGAGGCGGACGAAAGCAAGTTGCGACGGCTCGCGCTGGCCCAGTTCGCGGAAGGCGCCGCGACGGAGCAGGGCGCCTTCAAGTGCCAGCTGCGGCGCGATCAGCGTATGGGCCTGCGCCTTGGAGGGCGACGAGCCGGTTTTGTAGTCGATGATGTCGGCCATGCCGCCTGCAAGCAGATCGATGCGGTCCGCCCGACCTGACAGCGTGATGCCGGTGCGCCCGACTTCGGTCGCGGAAGCACCTTCCTCGGCATGGCGGCTGACGACAGCGGCGGCACGGCTGCGCTCCCATTCGAGGATGCCCTCGGCCATGCGTTCGAAACGCGGCCACCAGACGGCCTCGACATCGGCGGGCAAGGATGCCTCGGCGAAGCAGTGCTTGCCTGCGGCGATGAGAACGTCGAGCGCCTGCGGCGCGCGCGGGTCGCCGACCGTCGCCGAGAACAGGTGCAGAATGTCGTGGAACAGCGTGCCACGCTCGGCGGCACCGGGATCCCGCACCAGCGGATCGATGGCCGACAGGCCGAGGATGCGGCGCGCATAGACGGCATAAGGATCGCGGCGCAGCGTTTCGATCTCGGTAACGCTGAAGCGGCGCGGCCGCACCGCGACCGGCGGCCTCGGCTCGGGGCGGGCGGCGAAGTCGGTCTTCTGGCCGGCATCGAGTTGCCGGGCCCAGCCGAGAAGCCTTGTGCCGCGCTGACGCAACACCGCCGCATGGTCGGGGCCGATATAGGTGAGCAGGCGCTGGAGCCAACGCGACGGCACGGCGGGCGCATCGCCAGAGCGCGCCGAGCGCGACAGCACGACGTTCCTGGCGCCCATCGCCATCTGGAAATCATGGGCGGCGAGGCCGATGCGGCGCTCCGGCGGTTCAAGGTCAATGCCCGATTTCATGACGCGCGACATGAAGCGGTCGGCCTCGGCCTTGCGCGGCCAGCTGCCTTCGTTGAGCGCGCCGATGACCAGCGTGTCGACGGTCTGGAGACGAGCCTCCAGCGCACCCCAGATGGAGATGGCGCGGTCGGCGCCCTGCGACGGCTTCACCGCCTCTGGCGCGACAAGTGCGTCGAGCACGTCGGGCCACTCGGCGGCGGCGAAGCTGAAGCTCGCCTGGGCCGAGACCAGCCCGCGCAACGTTTCGGCCAGCTTGGCGCCGGCATCACCATCATAGAGGGTCGCAAGCCCCCCAAGCTCGTCCCGGCCCAGATATTCCAGCGCCTCGACGGTGGCGCGAACGACCGCACCGAGTTCGATGGCCTCGTCGCCGCGAAGGGCAGTCAGCGGTGCGACTGCTGCAACCAGCCTGGCTGCAACGTTGCGCGCGTCCTCGATGCGGCGGACATTGATGCGGTCGAACCAGAAGGGCTTGCGCGATGCATCGCCAATGCCGGTGAGACGGGTGTCGAAATCCTCGGCAAGCCGGGCAACATCGGGGCGGCCGACGCCGCCGCGTAGCACCACGAGCTCAATGGTTTCGGCGGCGCGCCTGACCACATGACGCTCCAGCCCGAGGCGCAGCAGCGGGTGCTTGAGCAGCGACAGAACGGCGACCGGGTCGCCGGGGCGGATCGCCGCCTCGACCATCGTGCGCAGAAGTGCTGCCGGTGGGGTGTTGGCGAGCGGCACGCCGCCGGAATCGTCGGCCTGGATGCCGAAACGCCGGAGTTCGGAGGCGACGCGGCGGGCAAGGTTGCGGTCCGAGGTGACGAGGGCGGCGCGATGGCCGTCCTGTGCGACCGCCTCGCGCAGCGCGATGGCGATGGCGGCTGCCTCGTCGCGTTCCTGGGCGGCTTCGAGCAGCGTCACGCCGGCAAGGGCATCTGATATCTCGGCGTCGCTGACGCCGCCGCGCTTCTGGGCCCAGGCGTCTGTGGTTTCGGCCGGGCGCAGCGCCTCGCCGACGATGGCCGCGCGCGCAGTCAGCGCCGGCGGCGACACGCCCAGCTCCTCGATGTCGCGACGCAGGACACCGATCTTGCCGATCAGCTTGGCGAGACCATATTGCGGATGGCCGAGCACCGAGGCGCGCAGGTCGGGCGCGGTGATGGCCTCAAGGGCGGCCTCGTCGAGCGTGGCATCAAGACCGGGCAGGACGACCGCGCCACGCTGAAGGCGGGCGATGGCCGCGAGCAACTCGGCGGTTGCAGGAATGGAGCCGGTGGAACCGGCGGCGATGACCGGACCGACCGGCGGATTGCGCCTCAGACGCTCGGCCTCGAGCCGGATCAGCGCGCTGCGGTGGGCCGCCGGGTTGGATTGGTCGCGCTCGGCGAGCAGATCGGGCCAGACCGAGGTGACGATGGACAGGAAGTCGAGCGTGACCTGCCACCAGCCTGAGAGTTCGCCGGTGACGAGGCCAGCGAGCTTGGCCCAGTCGGAACCTTCGGTCTCGATCTCGTCCATCAGACCGGCGAGATCGCGTGCCAGCCAGATGGCGTCGGCGGCCGAGGCCGGCACGACCACCTCTTCCTCGAACAGGGCTGCGACATGGGCAGGCAGGCGACGCTTCCAGGCGCGCACCAGCGGCGCAAGCAACAGCAGCCGGTCGGTGGACGAAACGGGCGGTGCGAGATCGAGTGCTGCCGTACCTTCGGCCTCGAAGGCGGCCTCGTCCTCATCGAACTCGCCAAGCGGCTTGATCACGGGCAGGATGGCCGAACGGCCGCCGGCGGCGTCGACGAAGACACCACGCAAGGCGCGCGCCGCACGGCGCGTCGGCACGTAGATGGTGACGTCGGCCAAGGCCAGCGGGTCGCCGTCAAAGCGGAAATCGGGGATCAGGCTGCCGTCGAGCAGGGATGCCGCCAGCGTCGGCAGGAAGGGGGCGCCGGGCGGGATGGAATAGACGCGTGGCGACGCGCGCCCGCTCATTGCGCCCCTGCCAATGCCCTTTTCACCGCGGCCTCCGCAGGGACGATGGCGTCAGGCGTGCCGACGGTTATCCAGCTGCCTTGCATGGGCATGCCGAACAACCGGCCGGCCGAAATCGCCTCATCGAAATAGCGGTTTAGCGAGATCGCACCAGCAGGCGCGTCGGCGAAGATGCGGGGATGGATGATCGCAGCACCCGCATAGATCAGCCCGTCGGGCGATCCTGCGGCGCGGCGCAGCTGGCCGTCGGGCGCGACGAGGAAATCGGTGCCGCCGGAATGGCCGGTCGCCTGGGGGAGAGCCGCGAGCATGATGAGAATATCCATGCGGGCGTCGTCCCAGGCAAGGGCGAGGCGAGTGAGGTTCGGTGTGCCCTCGTCGACCCAGAAGGTGTCGGCATTGACGATGTAGAACGGATCGGTGCCAAGCTCGGGCAATGCCTTGACGATGCCGCCGGCGGAGTCGAGCAGTCCGTCGCGCTCGTCGGAGATGGCGATGCTCGGTGCCCGGCGGGACGCGGCATGCGCGACGATCTGGTCGGGGAGATAGTGGACGTTGACCACGGCCTTTTCGACGCCTGCCATGGCCAGGCTGTCGAGCCCCCAATCGAGCAGGGTCTTGCCGGCAATTTTTACCAGCGGCTTGGGAATCGTGTCGGTGATCGGCCGCATGCGCTTGCCGAGACCGGCTGCGAGAACCATGGCGACCGACGGGATCTTGGCAGGCCCACTCACGCGTCAAACTCCTCGAGCAGGCGGTTGTCGCGGTAAAAGTCGCGCAGGCCGGTCAATGCGGGATGTGCGAGCGCGCGGTGCAGGTAATCGCGGATGCGCGGCAGGTGCTTGAGATATTGCGGCTTGCCGTCGCGGCGGTCGAGCCGGACGAAGATGCCGAGGATCTTCGAGTTCCGCTGCGCCGCCATGATGGCGTAGGCTTCGCGAAAGGCAGCCTCGTCGAAGCCGCCGG
This sequence comes from Aminobacter sp. MET-1, assembly GCF_026521175.1. Taxonomy (NCBI): domain Bacteria; kingdom Pseudomonadati; phylum Pseudomonadota; class Alphaproteobacteria; order Hyphomicrobiales; family Phyllobacteriaceae; genus Aminobacter; species Aminobacter sp. MET-1. Next base: position 11,511 of record NZ_JAMSHL010000028.1, read on the forward strand.
CAGCGTTGCGGGCGGCGACATAGGCATCGACGGTGGTCCGCTCGATCTCAGGCGAGACAGTCACGCGTGCGTCCATGGCAAGCGAGGCGACGTCATAGGCGACGGGGCCGATCAGCGCGTCCTGAAAGTCGACGATGCCGAGCCGGGCGAAACCCTTCTCCTCCGTACGCCAGATGATGTTGGGCGAGTGATAGTCGCGCAGAACCAGGCCGTATTGTTTGTCGGTGAGGCGGTCGAAGACGGCGTTCCAGGCGGCGCGGTAACCATCGCGCAGCGCATCGGAGGCGGGCGCACCCGACACGGCCGGCACATACCAGTCGACCAGCAGGTCGACCTCGATCATCAGCGCGCCGCGGTCGAAGGGCGGAACCTCGTGGACGACGCCGGGGGCGGCTTCGAGCCGGTCATCCCAATGTTTCCCGTGAATCATTGCCAGCAATTCGGCAGCGGCGGCATAACGTTCGGCGACCGGATTGCCCTCTGGGTCAAGGAATGCGCCCGTTCCCAGATGCGCGAGGAGCAGAAAACCCTGGTCGAGGTCCTGGGCGACGATGCCCGGTACGGTGACGCCGCCCGAGGCGAGCGCCCGGTCGACCGCCGCGAAGGCGGCAACCGTCTGTGCGGTGTGAGCGATCTCGGCATAGGGCTTGCCGTCTCGAACCGGCGGTCCGAGCACCAGGCGCGGTGAATTCATCAGCACCAACGGCGCATGACCGTCGAGCGTCACCGTCTCATAGGCGCGAGCGGAGGCGTCGCCGATGAAGCGGGCGCGATGGGCTTCGCCCCAACCGGAAGCGGCAAGAAAGTCGCGCATGGCGAGCGAACGGGCCATGCGGTCGAAAGCGGGGCCATCGCCCGAAATGATGATGCGGCGGCCGTCGCCTTCATGCTCGATGGCAAGCCGCAGGCTGGTGGTCGGCATGGCGGCGGCCGCGCGCTCGGGCCACTCGACCAGTGCCACGCCGGAGGCAACCGCCTCGTCGAAGCCGAGCTCGTCGAGCTCCTCCGACGAGGACAGGCGGTAGAGGTCGAAATGGTGGACCGGAACCGGCGTGTCGTAGCTCTGGACCAGGGTGAAGGTCGGGCTCGGCACCTCGTGGCGGGGGTCGCCCGCCAGCGCCCTGATCAGGCCGCGCGCCAAGGTCGACTTGCCGGCGCCGAGATCGCCGTCGAGCAGGAACACGTCGCCCGGCCTGACGGCCATGGCGAGGTCCTCGCCCAGCCGCGTGGTGGCTGCCTCGTCGGGCAGGAAGCGCTCCAGCGATCTGGCCGTCATGAAGGGATCTACTCCGCCGCCACCCGGACGCCGGCCGGCGCGCCAGGGAACAGGCAGATGACTGTTGTGCCGCGGTCGGTGCCGCTGTCGATGCGGACCGAGCCGCCATGCAACTCGACGAAACTCTTGACGATGGACAGGCCAAGACCGGCGCCACGGCGGCGGCCGCCATTGACGCGGGATTCGAAGCGCTGGAACACCGTGTCCAGCACCTCCGGCGGCATGCCGGGTCCATCGTCATGGACGGAGAATTCGACACCCTCGGCGCGCTGGCGGCAGGCGAGCGTGATGGTGCTGGCGGCCGGCGCGTAGTTCACCGCATTGCTGAGCAGGTTGTAGAGGACCTGGCGCACGCGGGTCTCGTCGCCGCTGAAGCTCTTGGGCGCGGCGGCGATGTCGATCGAAAGTCGGATCGAATGCTCCTGCAGCCGATCGGCGACCAGCTCGGCCGCCGCCTCGATGGCGCGGTCGACATGAACCTCGGAAATGTCGAGCTGCATGATACCGGCATCGACGGTTGCGAGGTCGAGGATGTCGTTGACGATGGTCAAGAGCACGCCCGAGGACGAGCCGATGTGCTCGACATATTCGCGTTGGCGCTGCGACAGCGGGCCTGTGCCTGGCAACGACAGAAGCTCAGTGAAGCCGATGATATTGGTCAGCGGCGAGCGCAGTTCGTAGGAAACGTGCTGGACGAACTCGTTCTTGATCTGGTCGGCGCGCTGCAGGGCCTCGTTCTTGTCCTTGAGCGCGCGCTCCATATTGACGCTGTCGGTGACGTCGACAAAGGTCAGCATCACCTGGCCGTTGGGCAGGTGGACGACGGCGTGCTGCAGAACCGTGCCGTTGCGCAGCTCGGTCTGGCCGCGGCGGTCGCTGCGTTCGTCGAAGCCGGTGACGGCCGCCACGAAGTCGGACCACGGGCTGATCTCGGCACGCATGTCGCATTCGGCGCGGATGGCCGAGATGTGGGTGCTCGGCCGCAGGATGTCGTCGGAGACACCCCAGAGCTGGCCAAAGGCCGGGTTGAACAGGCGGATGCGGCCATCGGGCCCGAACACGACGACGCCCTCTGCCAGATTGTCCAGCGTCTCGCCCTGGACACGGACGGCAGTGGTGTAGCGGCTTTCGAGATCGATCTTCTCGGTCAGGTTCTCGAACACCCAGGTGACGCCGCCCTTGGGCTGCGGATTGGCGACGACGCGGATGGTGCGTCCGTCGGGCAGGTGCCAGAGATGTTCCTGCGGATCGACGGCGCGGTAGGCGCCGAGCAGGTTTTCCTTCCAGCGCCGCCATTCCGGTTGCTCGGGTAGCTTGCGCTCGCTGCGCAGGCGATCGAGCAGCAGCGCATTGTCGGGCGCGCTGGTGAGATAGCCGGCGTCGAGGTCCCAGATCTTCTGGAACGCCTGATTGTAGAAGCGCAATTTCTGGTTGGCGTCGAAGGTAGCCACGGCGGTGGCCACCTGGTCGAGCGTGTCGGCATGGCTGCGCACGACCTGGCCGTATTCGTCGCGGATGGCATCGGCAGCGCTCATGTCGACGGCGATGCCGGCGGAGCCGTCGCGGCCGAGGATGTCGGTGACGGCAAACATCTTGCGGTCGCCGTCGATGACGGTCGACAGCTGCTGCTGGAACAGCGGACGGGACTGGTGCTGCTTGGCGATCGCCTCGCGTGACTGGGTGCCGAGGAACTCCTTGCCGTCGCGAATGACGGCCGAGCCATCGATGGCCTCGACCGCCTTGGCATAGGCCCTGTTGACCCATTTCAGGCGGCCGTCGGCGTCGCGCATCCAGAACGGCATCTCGACGGCATCGATCAGGCCGACGAGCGTCTCGTATTCCGCGCCGATGCGCTGGTTCTCAAGCTTCAGCCGCGCCTGGAGGCGCTGTGCCTCGGAAATGGAAATGAAGCGCACGATGATCTGGGTGCCGCTCTTGCGGCCCTGGACCTCGAGCGCAGCACCCGCATGGGTCTCCGCCACCAGTTCGAAGGCGGTTCCCTTGTCGCGCAGGCCGGCGATTGCATTTTCGAGCGCTGCCGCAGAGCGCGGCATGAGCCAGCGGCCGAAGGCGAGGAAGGCGGCGCGATCGTCCGGCACGCCGGTTTCGACCGGCAGCGAGCCGATCAGCTCGGGCTTCTTGTTGTCGTTGGCCCAGACGATGACGCGCTGGTCACGCAGATTGAGCAAGGCCTCGGTGCGCTGGACCGACGCGTTGAGGTCGGCGACGCGGCCGCGCAGGTCGCCGTTCTCGGCGGCGAGACGGGCCCGCTCGCGGATCAGTGCGACGGCGGAGATCATGGCGGCGCCGATGACGCCGACGAAGACGGCGAGCTGGATGACGTCGACCGTGCTGACGGAAAGGCCGGCGACGGACGCCTGCTGGGCATGCGCAAAACCGAGAGGCGTGCAAAGAGCTGATGTGCCGAGGGCAAGGCCGGCTGCACGGCGGCCCAGCCGGCGCACCGCCTGCCACCTGCCGCCCGCAAGGGCCTTCCGCGAATCTTCATGGCCGCCGGAAACGGCTCGTCCCGCTGAAAGCGGGTATTCCCCCGGCATGTCTTGTTTTCCTTTGTGCCGCCCGAATGCAAGACCGCCCTGAAGCGCCCGGCTTTCCCCGCCAAGAACGAGCGCGTGACGAATCACGTCACAATAACCCCTAGGCGAATCGTCGTGAAGAAGGCGCGCCTCCAAAAAGAGAAGCCGGGCGAAAGTCAATCGCCCGGCTTCAATATCTTGTAGGTACTTTCGCTATGGTTAATAGCGGTAGTGTTCCGGCTTGAACGGGCCCTTCGGCGTCACGCCGATATAGGTAGCCTGCTCATCAGACAGGGTGGTCAGCTTGGCGCCGAGCTTGTCGAGATGCAGCCGCGCGACCTTCTCGTCGAGATGCTTGGGCAGGACATAGACCTCGTTCTTGTACTGGCCGGGCTTGGTCCAGAGTTCGATCTGGGCCAGCGTCTGGTTGGTGAACGATGCCGACATGACGAAGCTCGGATGGCCCGTCGCGTTGCCGAGATTGAGCAGACGGCCTTCCGACAGAAGCAGCATGCGCTTGCCATCGGGGAAGGAAATCATGTCGACCTGCGGCTTGACGTTGGTCCACTTGAGATTGCGGAGCGCCGCGACCTGGATCTCGTTGTCGAAGTGGCCGATGTTGCCGACGATGACCATGTCCTTCATCGCCCGCATATGGTCGAGGGTGATGACGTCCTTGTTGCCGGTCGTGGTGATGACGATGTCGGCGGTCGGGGCAGCGTCCTCGAGGGTGACGACTTCATAGCCGTCCATCGCGGCCTGGAGCGCGCAGATCGGGTCGACTTCCGTGACCTTGACGCGGGCGCCCGCACCCTGGAGCGAGGCTGCCGAGCCCTTGCCGACGTCGCCGTAACCGCAGACGACCGCGACCTTGCCGGCCATCATGACATCGGTGCCGCGGCGGATGCCGTCGACCAGCGATTCCTTGCAGCCGTATTTGTTGTCGAACTTCGACTTGGTGACCGAGTCGTTGACATTGATCGCCGGGAAGGGCAGCAGGCCCTTCTTCTGCAGCTGGTAGAGACGGTTGACGCCGGTGGTGGTCTCTTCGGTGACGCCGCGGATGGCAGCCTTGTGCTTGGCGAAGAAGCCCGGCGTCTCAGCCATACGCTTCTTGATCTGGGCGAACAGGATCTCTTCCTCTTCGCTGCCCGGGTTGGACAGGACGTCCTCGCCAGCCTCGGCGCGGGCGCCGATGAGGATGTACATGGTGGCGTCGCCGCCATCGTCGAGGATCATGTTGGTGGGGCCGCCATCGGTCCACTGGAAAATCTGGTCGGTGTACTGCCAGTATTCCTCAAGGGTCTCGCCCTTGACGGCGAAGACCGGGATGCCGGCATCGGCGATTGCCGCCGCTGCGTGGTCCTGGGTCGAGAAGATGTTGCACGAGGCCCAGCGGATGTCGGCGCCGAGCGCCTTCAGCGTCTCGATCAGCACCGCCGTCTGGATGGTCATGTGCAGCGAGCCGGAAATGCGCGCGCCCTTGAGCGGCTGGGCTTCACCGAACTCCTCGCGGCAGGCCATCAGGCCCGGCATCTCGGTTTCGGCGATCTCGATTTCCTTGCGACCCCAGCCGGCGAGCGAAATGTCGGCGACCAGATAATCCTTGCTACCCGTCATGGCTTGCTCCGATTCCTGTTTGCTGCGCGCCAAAGCGGGAGGCTGAAAAGGGCGCGCGAAGTGACGGCCTGACTACCAGATCAGCCCGCACCCGACAATGGGACATAAAGAAATCTTTATTCGTGCATGTCACCGACAGATGCCGACGATCAGCATTCCTCGCCGAAGCGCGCTGCGACGAGGGTGGCCAGCGCTTCCATCGCCTGGGGCGCTTCCGGGCCCGTGGCAGTGACCGTGATGGTGCAGCCAGGGCTGGCGGCCAGCATCATCAGCCCCATGATCGAGGTGCCCCCGACCGAGATGCCGTCCTTTTCGACGGTGACGCAGGCCTGGAACTCGTTGGCGATCTGGACGAACTTGGCCGAGGCGCGGGCATGCAGCCCGCGCTGGTTGACGATCGGCAGTTCGCGGGTGATGTGGCCCTGTTCGGGCGAATAGGGCATGCCGCTCATTTGCCGCTCAACACCTGGCTTGCAACGTTGATGTATTTCCGGCCGGCCGCCTGGGCCTCCTCGAGCGCCATGGTCATGTTGTCGGCCTTGCGCACGCTGGTGAGCTTGATCAGCATCGGCAGGTTCATGCCGGCGATGACCTCGACCTTGCCCGCCTCCATCACCGAAATGGCGAGATTGGAGGGCGTGCCGCCGAACATGTCGGTGAGCACGACAACGCCGTTGCCGGTATCGGCCCGGCCGACGGCACTGATGATATCGCTGCGGCGCTGCGCCATGTCGTCGTCGGCGCCGATGGAAACTGTCTCGAAGTTTTCCTGCGGTCCGACGACGTGTTCCACTGCATGGCGGAACTCCTCGGCCAGCTGACCGTGCGTCACTAGCACGAGTCCAATCATTCTGGTTTGACTCCCGTCATGGCCCCTTCACAGCCGCGCAGTATTCTTGCCGCCATGGTGGAGGGCGGGAGCGCTATCTTGTCGAGGGCGAGAGCGTTTACAAGCCCCAATTTGCGGCATCGGCAGCCATTTTGACGCATTGCAGCAAAAATTTCGGGCAGGTTCAGCCGGAAGGCAGCAGCCCAAGGCGGGCAAAGACAACGGGTAGGGCGGCAATAACCTCGCGCTCCGCGAGCATTACCTTGGGTACGCTGCAACCAAGCAAAATCTCGCTCGCCGGCTCGGGCAACCGCTCGATATCGGTGGCGGGAGCAAGACGGACAAGCAGATCGACGGCGGCGGCAGCCTCATGCGCGACGGGACTGGGGCCCAGCCCGCGGATCTCGACCAGCCCGGCGATGGTTGCCGGCGCATGGCAGACAAGCCGCCCGTCCGGGGCGGACAGGAAAAGCTGATCGTCGGAAACCAGCCGTGCGAAAAGCCCCGATCCGCGTGCCCTGTCGATCAGCGCCAGCGCTAGTGCAGTCTTGCCGGAACCCGAGGGGCCGGCGATGAGCACGCCGCAATCGCCAAGCAGCACCGCAGTGGCGTGCATGTTGACGGGCGGCACGGATCAGCCTTCGGCCGGCAGGGTGACGATGAAGCGCGCGCCCTTGATGTCGCCGGGCTTGGTGCCGGTGATGTTTTCCGCAGTCAGCGTGCCGCCATGGGCCTCGACGATCTGGCGGCTGATTGACAGGCCGAGGCCGGAATTCTGGCCGAACGCCTCCGATGAGGGCCGGTCGGTGTAGAAGCGCTCGAAGATGCGGTCGATGTTCTCGACGCGGATGCCGGGGCCGTTGTCCTCGACCATGATGACGTTGAACTTGCCGATGCGCGCCAAGCTGATGTCGATGTGGCCATGACCGTCGGGCACGAAGGAGCGTGCGTTCTCTATCAGGTTGGTGATGACCTGGCCGATGCGCAGGTCGTGGCCGAGCACGTTGTAGCTCTTCACGCCGGCCGGCAACTTGGCGGTGGTGAACTCGATCTCGACCGACTTCTTGTGACGCGATGTCTCGCGCGACACCGAGACGAGATCGCCGACGAACTTCTTGAGATCGACCTTGGCCGCGTCCTCGCGGGCAAGCTCGGCGTCGAGGCGCGATGCGTCGGAAATGTCCGTGATCAACCGGTCGAGGCGCTTCACGTCGTGCTGGATGATTTCCATAAGGCGTTCGCGCGAATGCTCGTTCTTGGCCAGAGGCAGCGTTTCGACGGCACTGCGCAGCGAGGTCAGCGGGTTCTTGAGCTCGTGGCTGACATCGGCCGCGAAGCTTTCGATCGCCTCGATGCGAGCGTAGAGCGCGTTGGTCATGTCACGCACCGCGACCGAGAGGTTGCCGATCTCGTCCTGACGGTCGGAGAAGTCGGGGATTTCCTCGCGGCTCTTGCCGCCACGGCGCACGCGGTTGGCCGCGGCCGAAAGCCGGCGCAGCGGATTGGCGATGGTCGATGCCAGGAGCATCGACAGAAGTGCCGTCACCAGGGCCGCAACGCCGAAGACGCGCAGGATGGCCTTGCGCTCGGCCGCAACGATCTTGTCGATGTCGCCGCCCTCGGTCGACAACATCAGCACGCCGAGCACGGCGCGGAAGCGCTGGATGGGCACGGCGACCGAAACGATCTGCTCGCCCTTTTCGCTGACGCGCACGATGGTCGCCGGGCTGCCGGTCAGCGCCTGCATCACCTCCGGGAAGGCCGAGCCGTTGCCGCCGGGCTGCTCGTGATAGACGGGCAGCGAGCTGTCGCGGAACATGTCGAAGATGAACTTCTGGCCCCTCTCGAGCAGCGTCGGCTCCTCTTCCTCGACCGGCGGCAGGTCGTAGCGGAGGATCTGGCCGCGCGAATAGAGGTGGCGCGAATCGAGCAGCAGGGTTGCTTCACGGTCGAAGATGCGGGCGCGTGTGCGGGTCGGCGAGATCAGCCGGCGCAGCACGGGTGCGACACGCTCAGGGTTGATCGGGAAGTCGAGGCTGTCGAGCTGATCGGAACGCGGACCTAGCGTCTCCCCGGCCTGCAGTTCCAGGAGCTTCTCGGGATCGATGCTGATCGAGTCCGTCTCGACCGTCGCCGAAGCGGCGATGGCGCCGGCGATGATTTCGCCCTGCGTCATCAGGCTCTCGACGCGGGCGTCGATCAGGCCGTCGCGAAAAGTATTGAGATAGAGGATGCCGGCGACCAGCACGGCGAGGCCGGCAAGGTTGAGAAAGAGGATGCGCCGGGTGAGGCTCGAGAAGAAATGATGGCCGAGGAAGCGGCTGAGCCGGGCCCGCACGCGGTCCAGGAAAGTCGACAAGCGCCCGCGCGACCGCCTTTTGGCGGCCACTGGCTTGCTCATCTCTGCTTCCATTGCCATGCGGTTTCAGGCCCCGCCGGTATCAGGCTTCGCGGAATCTGTAGCCGACGCCATAAAGCGTTTCGATCATCTCGAAGTCGTCGTCGACGGCCTTGAACTTCTTGCGCAGGCGCTTGATGTGGCTGTCGATGGTGCGGTCGTCGACATAGACCTGCTCATCATAGGCCGAATCCATCAGCGCGTCGCGGCTTTTGACCACGCCGGGGCGCTGGGCCAGCGAATGCAGGATGAGGAATTCGGTGACCGTGAGAATGACCGGCTCACCCTTCCAGGTGCAGGTGTGGCGTTCCTGGTCCATGACCAGCTGGCCGCGTTCGAGCGAGCGCGATGCCTGCGCCGGCGCCTTGGTGGCGGCTTCGCGGGCGCTTGCACGGCGCAGCACGGCGCGGACGCGCTCGACCAGCAGGCGCTGCGAGAACGGTTTGCGGATGAAGTCGTCGGCGCCCATCTTGAGGCCGAACAGCTCGTCGATCTCGTCGTCCTTGGACGTGAGGAAGATCACCGGCAGGTCGGTCTTCTGGCGCAGGCGGCGCAAAAGCTCCATGCCATCCATGCGCGGCATCTTGATGTCGAGGATGGCGAGGTTCGGCGGACGCGCGGCGAGGCCTTCCAGTGCGGATGCGCCATCGGTGTAGGTCTCGACGCGATAGCCTTCGGACTCGAGCGCAATCGAAACCGATGTCAAAATGTTGCGGTCGTCGTCGACAAGCGCGATCGTTGCCATTTCCAGCGGCTCCCTCATGTGCGGGTGTCCCTTCCTGCTTGAAGCAGGGCTTTTGCAGGACAAATTAGGTACAAAATGTGGCATACCCCCCGAAGGCGGGGAGCGCAACCGCAACGCCCAATGCCTGTCTTATATGGGGCGGTGAGGCCAAAGCTCGAACAAAAAACCGCCCATCTTGTGTGGGCCGGCTGGTCGTTCCCCACCATTTAAACGATTTAGATATTTTTCAAAATTTTTAAATCGATTAATGATTTGATATCGCTGATCTTTTCTGTTTCAGCCTGCCTTAGTCCCTCGGGACTGCGGCGTCCGGCCCGTTGACCGGACATAGGCGTCAAAGCGAAACGAGGCTTCACCAGATGTCGGAAAACGGTAAGCGCAATCCCGCATGCGGGATCGAAACGGCAGGACTCAAAACGTCGGGCACCGTCCGTTACAACTTTGGCGCTGCGTTTCTCACCGAAGAAGCGATCCGGCGCGGCGAAGCGAAGCTGACCGCCCATGGGGCGCTTGTCGCCGAGACCGGCCAGTACACCGGCCGTTCGCCCAAGGATAAGTTCGTCGTCCGCGACGAAAACACCGAGGCGCATGTCTGGTGGGACAACAACAATGCGATGACGCAGGCCCAGTTCGACGCGCTGCATGCCGACTTCCTGGCGCATGCGTCGACCAAGGACCTCTACGTCCAGGACCTGATCGGCGGCGCCGACCGCTCGCTCTGCCTGCCGACGCGCGTCGTCACCGAATTCGCCTGGCACTCGCAGTTCATCCGCAACCTGCTGATCCGTCCGACGGAAGCCGAGCTTGAGAGCTTCGTGCCGGAGATGACGATCATCGACCTGCCGTCGTTCCGCGCCGACAAATCACGCCACGGTGGACGCAGCGAGACGCTGATCGCCGTCGACCTGACCCGCAAGATCGTGCTGATCGGCGGAACCCAGTATGCCGGCGAGATGAAGAAGTCGGTGTTCACGGCGCTCAACTACGTGCTGCCGGCCAAGGGCGTGATGCCGATGCACTGCTCGGCCAATGAAGGTCCCGACGGCGATGCTGCCGTGTTCTTCGGCCTGTCGGGCACCGGCAAGACGACGCTGTCGGCCGACCCCAAGCGCACGCTGATCGGCGACGACGAGCATGGCTGGGGCCCTGACGGCATCTTCAACTTCGAGGGCGGCTGCTACGCCAAGACCATCCGCCTGTCGGCCGAGGCCGAGCCGGAGATCTTCGCCACCACCAGGCGCTTCGGCACCGTGCTCGAGAACGTCATCCTAGACGAGAACCGCGTTCCCGACTTCAACGACGGCTCGCTGACCGAAAACACCCGCTGCGCCTATCCGCTTGATTTCATCCCGAATGCCAGCGCCACCGGCCGCGCCAGCCATCCGAAGAACATCATCATGCTGACGGCCGACGCCTTTGGTGTGATGCCGCCCATCGCCAAGCTGACCCCGGCGCAGGCGATGTACCACTTCCTGTCGGGCTACACGGCCAAGGTCGCCGGCACTGAGCGTGGCGTGACCGAGCCCGAAGCGACCTTCTCGACCTGCTTCGGCGCGCCTTTCATGCCGCGCCACCCCTCGGAGTACGGCAACCTGCTGCGACAGCTGATCGCCGAGCACAATGTCGACTGCTGGCTGGTCAACACCGGCTGGACCGGCGGCGCCTATGGCGTGGGCTCGCGCATGCCGATCAAGGCGACGCGTGCGCTGCTCTCGGCAGCACTCGACGGTTCGCTGAATTCGGTCGAGTTCCGCACCGATGCGAATTTCGGCTTTGCCGTTCCGGTCTCGGTGCCCGGCGTCGACGCAAAAATCCTCGACCCGCGCTCGACCTGGGCTGACGGCGCTGCCTATGACCGCCAGGCCAAGAAGCTGGTGTCGATGTTCGTCGACAATTTCGGCAAATTCGAAAGCCATGTCGATGCGACCGTGCTGGGCGCTGCCCCGCAGGTGCGCACGGCAGCCGAGTAAAACCGGCATCGCCCGAGAAGTTCCAAAAGGCCCGGCCAAGTGTCGGGCCTTTTCTTTTGCGCTCCAGCACGGCATGAGTTGGCGCATGAGCGCCGACGACAAGATCATCATCGCCAACGACGTGGTCATCCATCCCGATGACCTCGAGGAGAACTTCATCCGCTCCTCGGGGCCGGGCGGCCAGAACGTCAACAAGGTGGCCACCGCGGTGCAACTGCGCTTCGACGCGGCGAATGCGCCGGGGCTGCCAGAGCGCGTGCGCGAACGCACCATCAAGCTCGCGGGACAGAAGGCGACCAAGGACGGCGTCATCGTCATCGAGGCCGGACGCTACCGGACACAGGAGCAGAACCGTGCCGATGCGCGCGCCAGGCTGACCGCACTTGTGGCCAAGGCGGCCGAGCCACCGCCGCCGCCCCGCAAGAAGACCAAACCGACCAAAGGTTCGGTCGAGCGCAGGTTGAAAACCAAGTCCGGGCGCTCGACAGTCAAGAAGCTTCGCGGGCGTGTCGACGGCGACTAGATCGAAGTTGCTTCCAATTTGTTTTTGCAGATGCCAAGCTCCGGCGAACGCCACAGCAAGGGAGACCAAGGATGGGCATGTTCGATTTCGTCAAGAATGTCGGCAAGAAGCTTGGCTTCGGCGGTGAAGAAGAGGCGCCGACGGCCGATACGCTGAAGAAAGAGCTCGATTCTCATAAACTAGGCACCGACAACGTGCAGGTCGTGGTCAAGGGCGACACCGCCGTGCTGACCGGCGTGGTCAAGGACCAGTCGATCTTCGAAAAGGCGGTCATCGCCGTCGGCAACACGCTCGGCGTCTCCAAGGTGCAGGCGGACGAACTCAAGGTCGTGGCGCCGGACTCAGGGCTCAAGCTCGACGGCAAGGTCGACATGACCGAACTGGTCAAGGCGGCGACGCCAGCCAAGGCGCCGGTGTTCTATACGGTCAAGAAGGGCGACAACCTGTCGAAAATCGCCGAGGCCCAGTACGGCAAGGGCAAGGCTTCGAAATACACCGTCATCTTCGAGGCCAACAAGCCGATGCTGACGCATCCCGACAAGATCTATCCCGGCCAGGTGCTGCGCATTCCCGATATCGCGACGGCCTGACCCGAAATTTCATTCGATGCGGAACGGCGGCTTTCGGGTCGCCGTTTTGCTTTTCCGGTGACAATCTGGATGGCCAGATCAACGAGGCAGCTTGAACGTGCTCGTGCTTCCCAAAGGCGTCCGCCACATGCCCGGCTTTCTCAGCCGAGAGGTGCAGGAAGGGCTGGTCGAGAGCATCCGCGAGGTGGTGAAGGCAGCGCCGCTGTACACTCCCGAAATGCCGCGCACCGGCAAGCCGATGAGCGTGCGCATGACCAATTGCGGCTCGCTTGGCTGGGTCACCGACAAGGATCGTGGCTATCGCTACCAACCCGAGCACCCGGTGACGGGCGACCCCTGGCCGCCAATTCCCGAAGCGTTGATGGCATTGTGGCGTGAGGTCTCCGGCTATCGCCACCCGCCCGAGGCTTGCCTGGTCAATTTCTACACCGACGCGGCCAAGATGGGCCTGCACCAGGATCGCGACGAGCAGGAGTTCGAAGCACCCGTGGTTTCGGTGTCGCTGGGAGATGCCTGCCTGTTCCGTGTCGGCGGCAGCCGGCGCGACGATCGCACGGTATCCTTCCGGCTGGAAAGCGGCGACGTGGTGGTGCTGGGCGGGGAGGGTCGGCTCGCCTTCCACGGCGTCGACCGCATCTATCCGATGACCTCGGCCCTGCTGAAGCAGGGCGGGCGGATCAATCTGACGCTGAGACGGGTGACGAAGCCAGCGTGACGGGTCGGCGAAGCTCTAGAGTTTGCGGATCGCCACTTCCTCGACAAGGTGGCCGGCACCCTTCTTGAGGATCAGGTCGGCGCGCGGGCGCGTTGGAAGAATGTTCTCACGCAGGTTCTTGAGGTTGATGTTGGCCCAGAGCCCCTCGGCGATGGCGCGCGCCGCATCTTCCGACAGCTGCGAATAGCGATGGAAGAAGGACTGCGGATTGCGGAACGCCGTCTCGCGCAACCGCATGAAGCGGTCGATGTACCACTCGTGGATGATCTGCTCGTCGGCGTCGATATAGATCGAGAAATCGAAGAAGTCGGAGACGAAGGGCACGAACTTGCCGTCCTTGGGCAGTTCGCGCGGCTGCAGCACGTTGATGCCTTCGAAGATCAGGATGTCGGGTCGGTCGACGGTGACGAACTCACCGGGGATGACGTCGTAGGTCAGGTGCGAATAGACGGGAGCCCGCACATTGGGCTGGCCCGACTTGATGCCCGAGAGGAAACGCAACAGCGCCCCGACATCGTAGCTGTCGGGAAAACCCTTGCGCTCCATCAGGTTGTCGCGGCGCAGAACCTCGTTGGGATAGAGGAAGCCGTCCGTCGTGACCAGATCGACCTTCGGGCTCGACGGCCATCGGGTGAGCAGCTCCTTGAGAATGCGCGCCGTGGTCGACTTGCCGACGGCGACGGAGCCCGCCATGCCGATGATGAAGGGCGTCTTGGTGCCTTTCTTCTCCGAATTGAAGAAGCGCTGGCGCTGGCGGAACAGCTGCTGGCTGGTTTCGACATGGGCCGAAAGCAGTCGCGACAGCGACAGGTAGATGCGCCGGACTTCCTCGAGGTCGATCGGCTCGTACATCGAACTCAGCCGCCTGACCTCGTCGGCGGTCAGCGTCATCGACATGTCGGCGCCGAAACCCGCCCAATGCTCGGCGGAGAAGAACCAGTAGGGCGAGTACTTGTCCGTCGGTGCGAGCTGATCCATCGACTGTTCCCTGCGGCGGCCGACCAAGGTCAGCCCTCGTTCTTGCGCGAGGCCTTCTCGGCGATGCCCGACTGGGCGGTGCGGCGCTCGAGCTCGGCCATCACTTCCGTCATCGGGATGCCGGCGACGGCAAGCACGACGAGCCAATGATAAAGGAGATCGGCGCTTTCCGAAACGAGCGCGGTGTCGTCGCCCTTGACGGCGGCGATGACGGTCTCCACCGCCTCTTCGCCGAGCTTCTTGGCCGCCCGCTCCATACCCGACTGGTAGAGCTTGGCGGTCCAGGAATTGGTGTCACCCGAACGGGCGCGCTGGGCGACGATCTTTTCGAGATCAGAAAGGGTAAATGCAGTCATCATTGCCTCGGCAGGTCAGCCAATAGGATCGAGCCGCATGGGCAGGCCTGCTTTTGCCATGTGTGCCTTGGCCTCGGCAATGGTGTAGGTGCCGAAATGGAAGATCGAGGCAGCAAGCACGGCCGTGGCGTGGCCATCACGGATGCCTGCGACCATGTGGTCGAGGTTGCCGACGCCGCCCGAGGCGATGACGGGCGCACGCACGGCGTCCGCCACGGCCCGGGTGAGGGCGATGTCGTAGCCGATCTTGGTGCCGTCGCGGTCCATCGAGGTCAACAGGATTTCGCCGGCGCCGAGGTCGACGACCTTGCGGGCGAATTCGACGGCGTCGATGCCGGTGCGCTCGCGGCCACCATGGGTGAAGATTTCCCAGCGGTCGGCCTCGTTGGCCTCGGACACCTTCTTGGCGTCGATGGCGACGACGATGCACTGGTTGCCGAACTTGTCGGCGGCCTCGGCAACGAAGGATGGGTTCTTCACCGCCGCCGTGTTGATCGAGACCTTGTCGGCGCCGGCCAAGAGAAGCCTGCGGATGTCGGCGACCTGGCGCACGCCGCCGCCGACGGTCAGCGGCATGAAGCACTGCTCGGCGGTGCGGGCGACGACGTCGAAGATGGTCTCGCGGTTGTCGGACGAGGCGGTGATGTCGAGGAAGCAAAGCTCATCGGCACCGGCGGCGTCATAGGCCTTGGCGGCCTCGACCGGATCGCCCGCGTCGATGAGATCGACGAAGTTGACGCCCTTGACGACGCGGCCATCCTTCACGTCCAGGCACGGAATAACTCGAGCTTTGAGAGTCATGGGCGTCCCTCGAACAATCCGGCCTCAGGCTTGAGCGTGCCACTGAGGATGGCAAGCGCCTGCGCCGGGTCGATGCGGCCGTCATAGAGCGCACGGCCGGAGATCGCGCCTTCGAGCTTCCTGGCGTCGGGCATGGTCATACGCACGATGTCGGCAAGCGAGGCGAGGCCGCCCGAGGCAATGACGGGGATCGAGACGGCCTCGGCGAGGTCGATGGTCGAATCCCAGTTGATGCCGGCCAGAACGCCGTCGCGGTCGATGTCGGTGTAGATGATGGCGGCAACGCCGGCACCCTCGAACTTCCTGGCGAGTTCAACGACGCCGAGGCTGGACGCTTCGGCCCAGCCCTCGACGGCAACCTTGCCGCCCTTAGCGTCGATACCGACGGCGACCTTGCCCGGGAATTTTTTGCAAGCTTCCTTGACCAGCTCGGGGTCGCGCACGGCGACAGTGCCGAGGATGACGCGGGCAAGACCCTTGTCCAGCCAGCTCTCGATATGGGCGAGCGTGCGGATGCCACCGCCGAGCTGGACCGGGTTCTTCGTCGCCTTGAGGATCGCCTCGACGGCCGAACCGTTGACGCTCTCGCCGGCGAAGGCGCCGTTGAGGTCAACCACATGCAGCCATTCGAAGCCCTGGTCTTCGAAGGCTTTCGCCTGCGCGCCGGGATCGTTGTTGTAGACGGTCGCCTGGTCCATGTCGCCGAGCTTGAGGCGCACGCACTGGCCATCCTTGAGGTCGATGGCGGGGAAAAGGATCATGCTCAGACGCCTTCGACGATGACGAACTTGCCGACGGAGGCGGCGTGGCGAAGCTTCACCACCTCCTGGTAAGCGGGGGAGTGATAGCAGGCGATCGCCTGCTCGTAGGATTCGAATTCGACCAGGACATGGCGGTTGCCGGTCGGTCCTTCCGGCTGGTCGTACTGGCCACCGCGCACCAGAAGCTTGGCACCGTAAGGAGCGATCGCCGCAAGATTGGCCGCGATGTAGGCGGGATAGGCGTCGGGGTTGGTGATCTCGATCATCGCCATCCAGTAGGCCTTCTTCGTCGTCATGGCTTCCACCTCAGGAAGTTGGCAATGAGGCCGAGGCCAAGCGCCTGGCTTTTTTCGGGATGAAACTGGGTGCCGACAAGATTGTCGCGCGCGACAGCCGCAGTGACCCGGCCGCCATAGTCGGCAACGGCCAGCACCTCTTTTTCTTTGGTCGCGTCGAGATGATAGGAATGCACGAAATAGGCGTGCAGTCCCTGCGGCCCTGTGGCGATGCCGTCGAAGACCGGGTGGTCGTGTTTCACGTGAATCGTGTTCCAGCCGATCTGCGGGATCTTCAGCGTCGGGTCGGTCGGCGTGATCTCCTTGACGTCGCCAGCGATCCAGCCGAAGCCCTCAGTGACGGTCTTTTCCAGCCCGCGTTCGGACATCAGCTGCATGCCGACGCAGATGCCGAGGAAGGGATGCGCCTTGCGGATGGCGACCTCCTCGACTGCCTCCCACATGCCGTCGACGGCGCGCAGGCCACGGGCGCAATCGGCATAGGCGCCGACGCCGGGAAGTACGATGCGATCGGCAGTCAAGACGCGATCGGCGTCCGCGGTGAGGTCGATCTCCGCCGCAATGCCGGCCTCGCGGGCGGCACGTTCGAAGGCCTTGGTTGCCGAGCGCAGATTGCCCGAACCGTAGTCGATGATCGCAACGCGCATGTCAGTTTCTTCCGGGATAGTGCAGGAGGCCGAGCGCTGCACCCGAGGTTTGCGGGCGCGGTGCAGCTGAGGGAGGGATGGCTACGGGTGCCGGCTGCGCTTCTTCGGCCACGTCGTCGGCCGCATAGAGGTAGCGCATCTCGGCGTCCTCGATGGTGTCGGCCTCGATCACCCCCCACTGGCGCCAGCCAGCGCGGCGCAGGGCGGCGACCCTGAGCGCACCGCCGTCAAGGCCGACATAGAGCGAGATGAGCAGCGACAACAGCGGCACGGCCGCGATCAGCCCGGCCCACTCGCCAAATGCACCCAGCGCGAGGGTGACCGCGAAGGTCACCGCCGCAAGGACCCAGAGACGATGCCACAGCATCCACAGAACCGGGGCGATGAAGCCGAAGAAGTAAAAACCGTCGCGAATGAAGACGGCACTTTCCGAAGCGTTTTTTCCTGCCGAGGCAGGCGGCTCCATGACGACATGGATGGCCATAGCTATCCCTTCAGGCTGCCCTTGGTCGAGGGTACTGCGTCAGGCTGGCGCGGATCGCTTTCAAGGGCCATGCGCAGCGCGCGCGCCACAGCCTTGAAGCAGGTTTCGGCGATATGATGGTTGTTGGCACCGTAATGGTTGGTGACGTGCAGCGTGATGCCGGCGTTCTGGGCCAGCGCCTGGAAGAATTCGCGCACCAGCTCGGTGTCGAAGGTGCCGATCTTGGGGGCCGAGAAATTGACGTTCCAGACCAGGAACGGCCGGCCCGATACGTCGATGGCGGCGCGCGTCAGCGTCTCGTCCATGGCGAGGTCGATCGAGGCGTAGCGCATGATGCCGCGACGCTCGCCCAGCGCCTTGGACAGCGCCTGGCCAATTGCGATGCCGCAATCCTCGACAGTGTGGTGGTCGTCGATATGCAGGTCGCCCTTGGCGGACACCTTCATGTCGATCAGCGAATGTCTGGAAAGCTGGTCGAGCATATGGTCGAAGAAGCCGACGCCGGTCGCCATTTCCGAACGGCCGGTGCCGTCGACATGGACCGAAACCGAAATCTCGGTTTCCTTGGTCTTGCGGCTGACTTCGGCGGAACGGGGGGCCATTGGCGGATCCTTGTCCTCAAAATTGACTGCCTAATAACAGCATGATCGGCCGATTGCCAATTGCCACGAAAGGGCATTTCGTCATGCGGCATGGCGATTTGCATTCCTTGCGCCGCGTCATACATAAGGTCGAACTTCCACTCGTAACGCGCGAGCCGCCTGGAAGGGGCCGCGTGCCATCGGAGAAACATATGTCCAACGAACAGAGCATGCACGCCACTACAATTGTGACAGTGCGCAAGGGCGGCAAGGTGGTCATCGCCGGCGACGGCCAGGTGAGCCTCGGCCAGACCGTCATGAAGGGCAACGCAAGGAAGGTCCGCCGCCTCGGCAAGGGCAATGTGATCGCCGGCTTTGCCGGCGCCACGGCCGACGCCTTCACCCTTCTCGAAAGGCTCGAAGCCAAGCTCGAGCAATATCCCGACCAGCTGACGCGCGCCTGCGTCGAACTCGCCAAGGACTGGCGCACCGACCGTTATCTGCGCCGCCTCGAGGCTATGATGCTGGTGGCCGACAAGAACGTGTCGCTGGCGCTGACCGGCACCGGCGACGTGCTGGAACCCGAACATGGCGTCATGGCCATCGGCTCGGGCGGCAACTATGCGCTGGCCGCGGCCCGCGCGCTGATGGACACCGACAAGGACGCCGAGGAGATCGCCCGCAAGGCGATGCAGATCGCGGCCGACATCTGCGTCTACACCAACCACAACTTCGTGGTTGAGACGCTCGATGCCGAATAAGGAAGTCGCGCTGTACGAGTTCCGCCCGGTGACCAGGGCCGACCTGCCAATGATCAAGGCATGGTTGGCCCAGCCGCACGTCGCCGAATGGTGGGGCAACGCCGCCCACGAGATCGCCGAGATCGAGGCGCATATCGACAGTATCTCTGTCGAGCCGCTGATCGTCGAGCTGGACGGCAAGCCGATCGGCTACCTCCAGAGCTACGATCCGCACATGGAGGACAACCATCCCTACCAGGACCAGCCCTTCGGTACGCTTGGCATCGACCTTTCGATCGGCGTGCCGGAACTGGTGGGCAAGGGCCACGGTTCGGCCATCGTCAGGCAGTTCGTCGACGACCTGTTCGAGGAAGGCGTGCCGAGGGTCATCATCGACCCGGACCCGACCAACAAGAGGGCCATCCGCGCTTACGAGAAGGCCGGCTTCGTGGCTTTCGACACGCGAACCTCGATCTACGGCCCGGCGCTCATGATGGCGATCGATGCCGAGGAGGACGAGTTCGAGGAATGACCGCATCGCAGGACCACGGCGCGGAGCAGGCACAACGCCGGAGACTTGGCTGGTGGCTGCTCGTCGTGGCCCTGATGATTGCGGGCCAGGCACTTGCGCTGCTGTGGATGGGGCATCCGGCGATCTGCAAATGCGGATACGTCAAGCTGTGGCACGGGGTGGTGCAGAGTTCGGAGAACTCCCAGCACATCACCGACTGGTACACCTTCTCGCACATCATCCACGGCTTCCTGTTCTACGCGCTGCTGCGCTGGCTAATGCCCAACAGCCCGCTCGGACTGAGGCTGGCCATCGCCGCCGGCATCGAAGTGTCGTGGGAACTGGTGGAAAACAGCGACTTCATCATCAACCGCTACCGCGAAGGGACCATTTCCCTCGACTACTACGGCGACAGCGTCATCAACTCCGTGTCCGACACGCTGGCGATGGTGCTGGGCTTTGCGATGGCGGCGCGGCTCCCGGTGTGGGGCGTCGTTGCCCTGGCCGTCATCTTCGAACTCGGCGTCGGCTACGTCATTCGAGACAACCTGACGCTCAACATCATCATGCTGGTCTATCCGCTGGATGCGATCAGGCAATGGCAGGCGGCGATACCCTGATGAGCACGTCGATACCATTGGAAGCGACCAGCATATCGCCCGATACATTGCTTGCCGCAGTCGCAAACGGGCTGCTGACGGCAGAGCAGGCGCAAGGACTGCGGGATCTGGAGAGTGCGAGCGCGCCGGCCCTCGACAGTGAACCGCATGACGACGAGAAATTCCGCTTCATCAGCGGTTTCAGCGACATCTTCGTCACCATCGGCCTCGGACTGTTTCTGGGTGCGCTCGGCTACTTCTCCGGCGACATGATCGGCAACACCGGCATGTTCGCCGTCATCGCGGTGACGAGCTGGCTATTGGCCGAGTATTTTACCCGCCGGCAGCGCATGGCGCTGCCCAGCATCGTGTTGCTCCTGGTCTATGCCGGAGCGGTCTTTTCGACGGTTGCGGAAGCCTTCAACCCCAGCCTCAGATTCGGCATGGGGCTCGGCAACCATGGCGGCCTGCCGATCGTTGTCGCCGGGCTTATGACCGCTGCGGCAACCGCGTTGCACTACCGGCGTTTCCGCGTGCCGGTGACGATCGCAGCCGGTGTGGCCGCCCTTGTCGCCTCGGCCGTCGGTGTGCTTTTCATGATCGTTCCGGATTTCGCCACCCAAGCGGCCAAGCCCCTGCTGCTGGCCTGCGGCCTTGGTGTGTTCGCGCTTGCCATGCGCTTCGACCTGAGCGATCCGCAGCGCCAGACCCGACGCACCGACATCGCCTTCTGGCTGCACATGCTCGCCGCACCGCTGATCGTTCATCCGCTGGTCAGCGGGCTCGTCGGCGAGGGTGGTTCCGAAGCCGTTTCGGCCTGGAGCATCCTGGCGATCTTCGTCGGACTGGCGCTGGTCGCCCTTGTCGTCGACCGTCGCGCCATCCTGGTGTCAGGCCTTTCCTATGCCGGCTTCGCCTTCGGCTCGCTGGTCGTCAAGGCCGGGCTGTCGGACAGCGTCGTGCCGCTGACCATGCTGGTGCTCGGCGCGCTGGTCCTGCTGCTCAGCGCCGGCTGGCATACGCTGCGCCGGGCTCTTCTGCCACTGCTGCCCGGCACCCTTGCGCGGCGGCTTCCAGCCCATACATAAGCCCCAACTGAGTATTCGAGAGTAACGCCATGTCCACATTTTCTCCCCGTGAGATCGTTTCAGAACTCGACCGCTTCATCATTGGCCAGAAGGACGCCAAGCGTGCCGTGGCGATTGCGCTGCGCAACCGCTGGCGCCGGCAGCAGCTGGAAGGCCAGATGCGCGAAGAGGTCATGCCCAAGAACATCCTGATGATCGGGCCGACGGGTGTCGGCAAGACCGAAATCTCGCGCCGTCTTGCCAAGCTTGCAGGCGCGCCCTTCGTCAAGGTCGAGGCGACCAAGTTTACCGAAGTCGGCTATGTCGGTCGCGACGTCGAGCAGATCATCCGCGACCTGGTCGAAATCGCCATCGGCCTGGTGCGCGAAAAGATGCGTGAGGACGTCAAGGCACGCGCCCACGTCAATGCCGAAGAGCGCGTGCTCGAGGCGCTGGTGGGCAAGACCGCCAGCCCCGCCACCCGCGATAGTTTCCGCAAGAAGCTGCGCGACGGCGAGCTCGACGACAAGGAGATCGAGGTCCAGGTGGCCGACACCGGCACCGGCGGCATGCCGAGCTTCGACATTCCCGGCATGCCGGGCGGCAATGTCGGCGTGCTCAACATCAACGACATGTTGTCGAAGGCGATGGGTGGCCAGCGCACCAAGACGCGCAAGACCACCGTCAAGGAATCCTACGGCCTGTTGATCCAGGACGAGTCCGACAAGCTTCTCGACCAGGACGAGGTGGTGCGGCGGGCGCTTGAAGTGACCGAGAACGAAGGCATCGTCTTCCTCGACGAAATCGACAAGATTGCCCGCGGCGACGTTTCCGGCGGACCTTCGCGCGAAGGCGTGCAGCGGGATCTCCTGCCGCTGGTCGAGGGCACGACGGTTGCCACCAAATACGGGCAGGTCAAGACCGACCACATCCTGTTCATCGCTTCGGGTGCGTTCCATATCTCGAAGCCTTCGGACCTTCTGCCTGAATTGCAGGGTCGCCTGCCGATCCGCGTCGAACTGCGCGCGCTGGAGAAGGACGACTTCCGCCGTATCCTGACCGAGACGGAAGCCAGCCTGATCAAGCAGTACATCGCGCTGCTGAACACCGAGGGCGTCAACCTCGACTTTACCGACGACGCCATCGACGCGCTCGCCGGCATCGCCGTCGATCTCAACGCCACGGTCGAGAACATCGGTGCGCGGCGCCTGCAGACGGTGATGGAGCGCGTGCTGGACGAAATCTCCTATGACGCGCCCGACCGCAACGGCACGACCGTGACGATCGACGCGGCCTATGTGCAGAAACACGTCGGCGACCTGTCAAAGAACACAGATTTGTCGCGTTTCATCCTTTAAGGACAAGGACAGGCGGGCTGCGCGCAAGCATCCCGCCTGGATTTGCGACCTGTGGCCGAATGGAACCATCCGGCCACCTTTCGCGCATGCCGGGCCACTACGCTCTCGACTATGTCGGGGGCTTTACCTAGTTTGCCCGGAAACAGCTTGGGCAAGCAGCGGCGCATGAAAAAAGCGATTATCTCGGCATTTGTTTTGGCGATGACCTTGGGTGTGTCGCACGCGTCGGCCACGACAGTGGTTGCCGCAGGCAACGTGCATGCCGAGCAGCCACAGGTGCCGGGCGCTTCTTCCAAGCGCACCAAGGCAGGCAAGACGACCTTCGACGCCAAGTACCGCAAGGTCTATGCGCTGCTGCAGAACGACACGCAACTGCGCAGTAAGATCAAGTCGGTGGCGCGCGATTACGGCATCGACCCGATGCATATCGTTGGCGCCATCGTCGGCGAGCACACCTACAATGTCGACGCCTACGACCGGCTGCAGACCTATTACGTCAAGGCCGTGTCCTATCTCACCAGCAATCTGCGCTTCGCCTATAATGGCGAAGACATCACCGACTTCATCAAGCGCCCACAATTTGCCGAATGCGCGTCGAAGTCGGGCAGCTATGACCTGTGGGATTGCCGCGAGCGCGTGTGGAACCAGGATTTCCGCGGCAAGACCGTGGGCGGTACGGCCTTTCCCAACGACCGCTTCAGCGCCACCTTCTTCCAGCCATTTTATGCGGGCCAGACCTTCGGCATCGGCCAGCTCAATCCGCTGACGGCGCTGCAGATGAGCGACGAGGTCCACAAGGTCTCAGGCCTGCCCAAGCTCGACGAGGGCGATCCGAACGAGGTCTACCAAACCATCATGGACCCGGACCTGACGCTTCCTTACGTGGCCGCAACGCTGAAAACCTCGATCGAGGCCTACAAGCGCATCGCTGGCTTCGACATCTCACAGAACCCGGGACTGACGGCAACGCTCTATAATGTCGGCAATCCGGAAGCCCGGGCGCATGCGCTCAAGGTCGAGAACGAGCGCCGCAGCGCCGCCGGTGAGCCGGCCAAGGTTCCCGAAGAGAATTATTATGGCTGGCTGGTCAACGACAAGCTGACCGAACTGCAGGCGCTGTTCTAGCCCTCGGCTCTTACAGCCTTCGCCGCGCCTTCTTGCGGGCAATCGCCTCGCGCATCCGGACAGTGATCGCAGCCAGTTCAGCCTCATTCAGTTCGCCGATGCCCTCAGCCAGCAGATTGGCAAGTTCGGTCGCCGCCGGCGAAAGCCCCGACGTGTCGACGACGACGCGAGGGTGCGAACCTTCCGCCAGCTTCTGCAGATCCTCGGCGTCGTCCCAGATGACGTTGAAGTAGCCGATGATCTTCTGGATCATCGGCCAACTCGGCACGCCGCGATGGCCATGCTCGAGCGCCGACAGATAAGCGGCGCTGACGCCGATGCCTTCGGCCATCTCTTTCTGGCTAACGCCGCGCTCGCGCCTGAGCTCGCGGATGCGTTCGCCGAGCGGCGTCATGCGCCGAGCCTCCGCCTGATCCTGACATATATCGCGCCTGAACCGCCATGGTGGCGCTCGGCATGATCGAGGCTCGAAACCAGCATGCGGAAAGGTGCGGTGTCCAGCCAAGCCGGAACCATGCGGCGCAGGATGCCGTCGCCACCCTTCGAATTGCCTTTGCCGGTGATGACGAGCACGTAACGCAAGCCGCCGGCATGGGCGCGGCTCAGGAAGGTGAACAGCAGCGAATAGGCTTCGTCCTGGGTCATGCCATGAAGATCGACGCGACCTTCGATGGGCAGGCGGCCCTTGGAGAGCTTGTCGCGGGTCGGCTCGTCGAGCGTGTGGGCGACATACTGGCGCCTTGGCTGCTTGGCGAGCGCCGGCGCGGGCTGCTCAACGGCAATCTTTGCCGGCATGGCCTCGACCTTCGGCGCCTCCACCGGGGGAACCTCGGGGATTTCCATGGCGCGCTTGCCCTTGAGGGGCATCGTCGTGCGGGCGATGACGTTCCAGAGAACGCGCTCTTCGTCGCTGAGCTTGCGGTCGCGCCGGCCAGTCATGACGCTACCTTTGCGAATAGTGGCTTCGGCAGCAGCGCGTAGAAATCGGCGTCGGCACGGACGATGCCGGCAATCTCCCCGGCGGCATCGCCCGAACCGGCAAACAGGTCGCCGCGCGCCGCACCCGTAATAGCCGAGCCGGTGTCCTGGGCGATCAGCAGCCGGGCGAACGGCTGGCCGCCAAAGGCCGTGAGCTTGGGGGCGGCGATGAAAAAGGGCGTGCCGAAGGTGTGAAGCAGCCGGTCGACGGCCACAGAGCGGCCAGGGGTGAGCGGCACCTTGGCTGCGGCGACGGGGCCGAGGTCGGGATCATCCACTGCCGCGTCTCGGAAGAAGATGTAGGAGCGGTTCTGCCAGAGGATTTCGCTGATCCGGTGCGGATTGGCTTTGAACCAGGCCCGGATCGACTGCATCGTCACCTTTTCGAGCGGGATTTCGCCGATATGCGCGAGGATTCCGCCGGGACCGGTGAAACGCTGGCCGGACTTCGCCGCATAGGTGACTCGGCGCTGCGAGCCGTCGGTCATCCGGAGCCGCGCGGCACCCTGGACGTGGACGAAGAAGGCATCGACCGGATCGGCGACCCAGGCGATATCGAGGCAGCGGCCGACCAATGCGCCCTTTTCGATGGCAGGACGGTCAAAATATTCGACCAGACCATCGGGGGTCCACCGCGCAAAGGCGAGGTAGGGGTCCATGCCATCGGGGCGGTTGCCATCGTCGACATCGACAAGATCCTCGGGCCTGGCCAGCAGCGGAACACGGAACTCCGCTGTCTCGACAGGCGAGGCGTCGACCTCGGGCTCATAAAAGCCGGTGACGAAGCCTGACGGACGATGCTCGGGAACAATGAGGGCCGGGAGGAAGTGGCGCTCGAAGAAGGCCTTCGCCTCAGACTTGCCGAGCGAGGGATGGGAGCGCGCCTCGGCGTAGGCGGCATCGAAGGCGCCGAAATCGACGCCCAGCGCGCCAGTGCGATAGGGCTTGTTCAGGACATGGAAGGCTGAGCGGCGGAATGCAGCAAAGGCGGACGACTGGTCGTCGCCCGCCCATTGCGGAAGCTCAGTGAAAGAAACGAGCCGGAATGCGGACGAGAGCGCCACGGGCGTCGCCCGCCGGCCGCTATCAGTCTTCTTCCTCGGTCGCGACAAGCTTCCAGTTCGGGTCGCGCGACCGCGTGTCGCGGGCAAAGGTCCAGACATCCTTGACCTCGGCCACGGTTTCCGGATCACCGTCGATGACGGCACCAGCCTTGTCGCGCGTCGCCGAGATCAGCTCGCTGACGATGCGCAGCGTGACATGGGACTCGGAACCCTTCATCTCGGCCGAAACGATGTCGGCCTTGTCGATGCCGACGAAGGATGACTGGATCTTCTCCGAACGGCCCTCGCGATCGTTGATGGCGGCGACGAAGCCGTCGAAAACCTCACGCGACAGCAGGTTCTTCAGCGTCTTCCGGTCGCCGTCGGCATAGGCCATGACGATCATCTCGTAGGCCATCTTGGCGCCATCGACGAAACCCTTGGGCTCGAAGGAGGCGTCCTGGTCCTTGATGGCGCGCAGGCCCTTGTTGAGGTCGGTACCGGGCTTGGCAAAAGCGTCGATGGCGGCATAGGCCTCTTCGCTGGCCGGGCCGGGTGCGCGCTTGGGCAGCGAAACCACGTTCTCGGGCTTGCCGCTGGCGTCCTGTGGTTTGCTGCGGGACGAATAGGGATCGAAAGGCGGACGTTCATTGCCTGTGCGGCGTCCAAGCACGTTGCGCAGTTGGAAAAAGATCACAACCGCTGCGATCAGAAAGAAAATCGTGCCGAAATCGAAGAATTGCATATCTTCCCGCCGATCCGTCCCTTGTTCATGGCCGAAGCCGGCCTATCTGCGTTTGGCCGGCTGTCGCCGTCTCAGCTATTGCATATAGAACGCATGCGCCGATCATTCAAATCAAAGGCGCTGCGGCATATCTAACGATGTATGCGCTTTGCCTGTGACGGCATATGATGCATTCGTCAACTCGAACCGACCGGACCCACGCCCTTCATGCTGCCCCTTCTGATCCTTGCCCTGCCTCTTCTCGAGATCGCCGGCTTCGTCGTGGTGGGCAGCGAAATCGGCGTTCTGCCGACCATCGGCCTGGTGCTGCTGAGCGTGGTCGTGGGATCAATCCTGCTGCGTGTTCAGGGCTTTGGCGTCATGAACCGCGCCCGCGCCGAGATCGAGGCAGGACGCGACCCAAGCAAGGAACTGGCTCACGGCGCCATGATCGTGCTCGCCGGCATCCTGCTGGTGATCCCCGGCTTCATCACCGACATATTCGGCATCCTGCTGTTCCTGCCGCCCGTGCGCGAACTCGCCTGGCGCCTGCTGAGCAAGCGGATCGTCGTTGCCACCGACTTCAACGGCTTCGCACGGCGCGGCCGTCCGGGCGATGGCAGGACCATCGACCTCGACGAGGAAGACTTCCGGCGCGAGCCTCGCCCGAATTCCAATCCAGACACGCCGTGGCGCTCGCTGCCCGACGACCAGTCCCGCCGCGACTGACGCCGGCAAAACCTTGTCTTGACAGGCCGGGCATGGTAGCCAACGCGCCACTTCCAATAGGCCGCATGACGGCCGAGCCAAGAGGACAAGGGCTTATGGCCAACAACGAAGACGGCGCCAACGGCAACGGTAACGCACAGCAGCCCACGCTGAACGTGCTGGCTCAGTATGTGAAGGACTTCTCCTTCGAGAGCCCCGGCGCGCCGAACTCGCTGCGCGGCCGCGACCAGGCCCCCGGCATCAACATCAACGTCAACGTCAACGCCAACCCGATGACGGACAAGCAGTTCGACGTCAACCTGACGCTGAACGCCAAGGCAGCCTTCGACAAGGAAGTGCTGTTCAACGTAGAGCTGGTCTATGGCGGCGTGTTCCGCATCGACGGCTTCCCGCAGGAACACATGCTGCCGCTGCTCTTCATCGAGTGCCCGCGCCTGCTGTTCCCGTTCGCGCGCCAGATCATCGCCGAGGCGACCCGCAACGGTGGCTTCCCGCCGCTGATGCTCGATCCGATCGATTTCGCTCAGATGTTCCAGCAGAAGATCGCCGAGGAACAGGCTGCCTCGAAGGTCAAGGCCAGCTAAGACTTCGCTTCAGGCGACCAGAATGCAGAAGCCCGGCCATGTGCCGGGCTTTTCTTTTTTTGGGTGCATCCTGTGGAAATCGGGCGGCTCGACCGGCCGTCAGCTCGCTTCGGCAGGCGCCAGAAGCTTGGCCCAGATTGCCTTTTCGCCGAGTTCGCCAACCAACTTTCCGTGCGCCGCAATCTCCGTCTCGCTCAGCCGCGAGGGCAGGGGCTCCGGACGCGTCGCGATGACGATGTCGAGTTCGACGGCATTGCGGCCATTGCCAGCTGAAGACGAGGCGCTGTCGAGCACAAGTGCCGCCTGCTTGCCGCCAATGAGCTCGATATAGACCTCGGCCAGCAGTTCGGAGTCGAGCAACGCGCCGTGCTTGGTGCGGCGGCTGTTGTCGATGCCATAGCGTCGGCACAGCGCGTCGAGCGAATTGGGGCCCATCGGATGCTTGCGGCGGGCGAGCGCCAGCGTGTCGATGACCAATCCTGGATCGACAGGCGGCACGTCGAGCCGGGCAAACTCGGCATTGATGAAGCCGATATCGAAGCTGGCATTGTGGGCGACGAGCTTGGCGCCGTCGATGAAATCGAGAAACTCCTGCAGGATCTCGGAGAAGATCGGCTTGCCTTCGAGATCGGCATTGGAAATGCCGTGCACTTCCTGCGCGTCGGGATGCACCGAGCGTCCCTGCGGGTTGATGTATTTGTGGAAGGTGCGGCCCGTCGGGAAGCGATTGTCCAGCTCGATGCAGCCGATTTCGATCAGGCGATCCTCGCGGTTGTCGAGGCCGGTCGTTTCGGTATCGAAAATGATTTCGCGCAAGTCGTGCTTCTCTCTTTGTGTGAGCATGATCCCGCCGGAAACCGGCGTCCACGTTCCGCGATCATGCTTTTGCCGAGCATGCCCTCCCGGACAGCCGGGGGACAAGTGCGGCAGTTCGCCTGCTCAGGGCTTTCCCACCGTCAAATCGGCAATGATGGCCCGTACTGCGGCACGGGCTGGCTCAAGCCCCTGGCCGGTATCGACGATATAGTCGGCGAGCTTGCGCTTTTCAGCATCGGGCACCTGCTTGGCCAGGATCGCCTCGAACTTCGCTTCCGTCATGCCCGGCCGCGCCAGCACGCGCTCGCGCTGGATGTCGGCAGGGGCGGTCACCACCACCACCTTGTCGACGCGGGCCCGTCCAGCCGTCTCGAACAGAAGCGGGATGTCGAGCACCGCGATGGCTGAGCCAGCAGCACGGCTGCGCTCGAGGAAAGTGCTGGCGTCGGCCCGGACGAGCGGATGGACGATGCCTTCCAGCCTTTTCAGCGCGGCCGCATCGCCCAGCACATGGCGGGACAGCTCAGTGCGGTCGACGACGTCATCCTTCACCGTTCCCGGGAAAGCAGCCTCGATCAAAGGTGCCGCCTCGCCGGCGTACAAGCGATGCACGGCCTCATCGGAATCGTGCACCGGGACCCCGGCCTCGACGAACATCTTCGCCGTGGTCGACTTGCCCATGCCGATCGAACCGGTCAGCCCAAGCACGATCATTTCTTGGCGTCCAGGTCGGCGACGATCATGTTGCGCAGCTCGGCCGTGACCTCGGGGCGTTTGCCGAACCAGCGCTCGAAGCCGGGAACGGCCTGGTGCAGCAGCATGCCGAGGCCATCGACGGTCCTGAGGCCGCGCGCCCGGGCTGCAGCGAGCAACGGCGTTTCGAGCGGCACATAGACGATGTCGGTGACGATGGCATGGTCGGGCAGGCCGGCGGGATCGGCCGGCAGGCCCTCATTGCCATGCATTCCGAGCGCGGTGGTGTTCACCAGCAGCGATGCATCAGCGAGAAGTTCTTGCGTCGCCGACTGGGGATGCGCCGAGACCCCGGTACCAAACTGGCGCGCCAGCTCCTCAGCCCGTTCGACCGTGCGGTTGACGATCCTGATGTCCTTGAAGCCGCGCTGCTTGAGCGCGTGGATGATCGCGCGCGATGCCCCGCCGGCGCCCAGCACCACGGCGACGTCGCCGCCATCCCATCCAGGGGACAGATGGTCGAGATTGGCAGCAAAGCCATAAGCATCGGTATTGCCGCCCCAGAGCACGCCATCCTCGAGCCAGACTGTGTTGACGGCGCCGATCTGTTCGGCCGCCTCATCGCGGCGCTGGACAGAAGCGAAGGCCACCTCCTTGTGCGGAATGGTGACATTGCCTCCCCGCAAGCCGGCCTCGGCCAGACCTTTTAGGAAAGCCGGGAAGTCGGCAGGCGCGACATCGATGGCGCGATAGCTGCCGTCGATGCCGTAATGCGCCAGCCAGTGACCGTGGATCTTGGGCGAGCGAGAATGGGCGATCGGATGCCCGCAGACGAATGCGTTCAGTTCAGCCATCGATCGCGCCGAGTTTCCTGAGTTCTTCCAGTACCGGCAGCAGAGGAAGGCCGACGATGGTGAAATAGTCGCCCTCGACCTTGTCGAACAGCTGGATGCCTTCGCCCTCGATCTGATAGGCGCCGACACTCGACAGCGCCTTGTCGCCGACGCGGGCGAGATGGCGGCCGATGAAGGCGGGATCGAGCTTTCTCATCGTCAGCGAGGCGATGCCGACATGGCGCCACAGCGTTTCGCCGTCGCGCACCAGCACCACGGCGCTGTTCAGATGATGCGTCTTACCTGAAAGCTTGAGCAGGTGGCGGCGGGCGCCCTCCATGTCATCTGGCTTGTGGAACACCTCGTCGCCGAGTGACAGCGTCTGGTCGCAGCCGAGCACCAGCCTGCCGGGATGCTCCTCGCTGACGGCCACGGCCTTGGCCTCCGCGAGCACCATCGCCACGTCTTCGGGCGAGGCACCACTTTCCGCCAATGGGGCTTCGAGCGCGCGCTCGTCGAGATCGGCGGGAATTGCCTCGACTTCTATGCCGGCATTTTCGAGCAGCTTCTTCCGGAAAGGGCTTCCGGACGCCAGGATGATTTTTTCGGTCATGGTTTTACCTCCCGCGAGCCGCACGGGCTCATCATCAGCGTGGACAGTCCCGAGGTCCTACCGGCTCTTGTTGCGCAGGGCAACGATGGCGGCCGCCGTTTCTTCGATCGAACGGCGGCTGACGTCGATCATCGGCCAGTTGTGACGAGTGCAGATCTGCCGGGCATAGGACAGTTCCTCCGAGATCGCGGCACGGTCGACATAGTCCTGGGCGTCAAAAGCCATGGTCTGGCCGAGGATGCGGTTCTGGCGGACATGCGAGATGCGTTCGGCGGTCGCCACCAGACCGACGACGAGCGGACCATTGGCCTGGATCAGGCTGTCGGGCACCGGTACGCCAAGCACGATGGGAATGTTGGCGGTCTTGATGCCCCGATTGGCGAGATAGATGCTGGTCGGCGTCTTCGACGTCCTGGAAATGCCGATCAGCACCACATCGGCCTGTTCCATGTCCGTCGGCAGCTGCCCGTCGTCATGTTCCATGGTGAAATTGAGCGCATCGATGCGGCGGAAATATTCGGCGTCGAGAACGTGTTGGGCGCCGACGCGACGGCCGGCGGGTGCGCCGAGATATGACTGGAACACCGAAAGCACTGGCTCCAGCACTGAAACGCAGGGCAGGCCCATTGCGGCGCAACGGCTGTCGATGATGGCAGCCAGGTGCTGGTCGACGACAGTATAGAGGACGATGCCCGGTTCCTGATCGATGTCCTCGAACACCTTCATCAACTGCTTCTCCGTACGGATCAGCGGATAGATATGCTCGATGGCGCGCGCGTCCTTGTATTGCGCGGACGCAGCGCGGCCGGCGGCCAAAAGCGTCTCGCCGGTGGCGTCGGAAATCAGGTGCAGGTGGAAGAAGCTCTGAGGTTTGTTCACAGCAGATGTCCGGGCCTGTGGCCAAATGTGGATAAAGGGCGGGTTTGGCCCGAAGCGACTGGGTGGACTGTATCAGATGCCTGTTTGTCCACAATTCGGTCTGCTGTCAGTTTGGTTTCCGCGGCGGGGAGTATTGTGGGGATAGTTTTTCTGTCCTTCGCTACCCACAGAATCAGCATCGCTGCCTTGACCCGCTAGGACTTTGATTCAGATGATTGAATCGGAAGCGCTCACGGAGTTTTCCCCAGTGGCCAAATTGACCGCGCGTCACTATGACAAGTGGAAATCAGAGGCCTCCTATGGACAGATGCCAATCCTCGATTCCAACAGAGTCTAAGAATTAGAAGACTCTTTCAAAATAGATTTTTGTTTAAAGATGGCTTCAGGAAAGCGAGGCTCGATGCCCGTGAAACGCTCTGTTCTCCAGGTCCTCAAAGGCGAGAGCTTTGAGGTTCCTCCGCTCTGGATGATGCGGCAGGCAGGCCGCTATCTTCCTGAGTACCGTGAAACGCGAAAGACGGCCGGAAGTTTCCTCGACCTCTGCTACAATCCCGATTTCGCCGTCGAAGTGACGCTGCAGCCGATCCGGCGCTTCGATTTCGATGCCTCGATCCTGTTTTCCGACATTCTCGTGGTGCCACATGCGCTCGGCCGCGATCTCCGCTTCGAAGAGGGTCGGGGACCGCTGATGACCCCGATCACGCCTCAGGGCATCGACGCCCTCGACGGCGAAACGTTTCACGTGAATCTCGAACCGGTTTACGAGACCGTGCGCCGGCTGCGGCGCGAACTGCCCGAGAAGACGACGCTGATCGGCTTCTGCGGTGCGCCCTGGACCGTCGCCACCTATATGATCGCCGGTCACGGTACGCCCGATCAGGCGCCAGCAAGGCTGTTTGCCTATCGCGAGCCAGAGGCAGTGAAGAAGCTGCTCGCCATCCTCGCCGATCATTCCGCCGCCTATCTCATCCGCCAGATCGAGGCGGGTGCCGACGTGGTGCAGATTTTCGATTCCTGGTCGGGCGTGCTCGATGAGGCGACCTTCGAGATGTGCTGCGTGAAGCCGGTAGCCGAGATCGTGCGCAAGGTGAGGGCCGTCTATCCAGACGTGCCGATCATCGGCTTCCCGAAGGGCGCTGGTGCCCAGCTCGATGCCTACCGGCAGCGCACAGGCATCAACGGTCTTGGCCTCGACTGGACGGTGCCGTTGAGCCAGGCACGGCGGCTGCAGGCCGAGGGTGCCGTGCAGGGCAATCTCGACCCGCTGAGGCTGGTGGCAGGCGGCAGGGCACTGGAGGAGGGCGTGGACGCTATCCTGAAGGCTCTGGGCGCTGGTCCGCTGATCTTCAACCTTGGACATGGCATCACGCCGGAAACGCCAGTGGCGCATGTCGAGGCGATGGTGAAGCAGGTGCGAAAGGCGACAGGCCAATGAGCAGTCAGAACCCGGCGGTTTCGAGCAGCGGCAATGCGGCCCGACGCGCGATCATCTCGATCGTTGTCCTCGTCGCCCTGACAGCCGTGCTGTTTGCCTTTGCCGGCGACGGGTTCTACCTCTGGGCCAAGGCCATCCATGTGATTGCCGTGATCTCCTGGATGGCCGGGATGCTCTATCTGCCCAGGCTATTCGTCTATCATGTCGATGCCGAGAAGGGATCGGTGCAGTCGGAGACCTTCAAGGTGATGGAGCGCCGCCTGCTGCGCGCCATCATCAACCCCGCGATGATCGTCACGTGGGTGTTCGGCCTGTGGCTTGCCTGGAAGGGTTTCGGCTTCTCCGGCGGCTGGCTGCACGCCAAGATCGCCTGCGTGTTGCTGTTGTCGGGCGTGCATGGCTATCTATCGGCTTCGGTGCGCCGCTTCGCCGAGGATCGTAACGAAAAGCCGGGGCGCCACTGGCGCATCGTCAACGAGATCCCGACGGTTCTGATGATCGCCATCGTGATACTGGTTGTCGTCAAGCCGTTCTGAGCTGTTTTTAAAATTGTTAGAGCTTGCCTTGCTCTTTCGATGCGAGGGGGCTAAAACGCTGTTCTTCCTTCCCGCCATGCGCCGCCCCATTTCCATACACTGGCCGCGCCCGGCGTTTATCGCAAAATGCCGATAGAAATTTTCCCACGCTCACCCAGAGTCCGTTCATGCAGGAAATGAAACTCCAGGATTTTAAGAACAAGAAGCCGACAGATCTGATCGCCTTCGCCGAATCGCTCGAGGTCGAGAACGCCAGCGTGATGCGCAAGCAGGAACTGATGTTTGCGATTCTCAAGAAGCTGGCGGCTCAGGACATCGAGATCATCGGTGATGGCGTGGTCGAGGTTCTCCAGGACGGTTTTGGCTTCCTGCGTTCGGCAAATGCCAATTACTTGCCGGGTCCTGACGATATTTACATCTCGCCCTCGCAGATCCGCCGCTTCTCTCTGAAGACCGGCGATACCGTGGAAGGCCCGATCCGCAGCCCCAAGGAGGGCGAGCGCTATTTCGCGCTGCTGAAGGTCAACACGATCAATTTCGACGATCCTGAAAAGATCCGTCACAAGATCCACTTCGACAACCTGACGCCGCTTTATCCGACGTCACGGCTGAAGATGGAGGTCGAAAACCCGACCACCAAGGACATTTCGCCTCGCGTAATCGACCTGGTGGCACCGCTCGGCAAGGGTCAGCGCGCCCTGATCGTGGCACAGCCGCGCACCGGTAAGACCGTGCTGCTGCAGAACATCGCGCACTCGATCACCACGAACCACCCCGAATGTTATCTGATCGTGCTTCTGATCGACGAGCGTCCGGAAGAAGTGACCGACATGCAGCGTTCGGTGAAGGGCGAGGTCGTGTCCTCGACCTTCGACGAGCCGGCGGTTCGCCACGTGCAGGTCGCCGAAATGGTCATCGAAAAGGCCAAGCGCCTGGTCGAACATGGCCGCGACGTCGTCATCCTGCTCGATTCGATCACCCGTCTCGGCCGCGCCTACAACACGGTCGTCCCGTCATCCGGCAAGGTCCTGACCGGTGGTGTCGACGCCAACGCGCTGCAGCGCCCGAAGCGCTTCTTCGGTGCCGCCCGTAACATCGAAGAGGGTGGCTCTCTGACCATCATCGCCACCGCGCTGATCGATACCGGCAGCCGCATGGACGAAGTCATCTTCGAAGAGTTCAAGGGCACCGGCAACTCGGAAATCGTGCTCGACCGCAAGGTCGCCGACAAGCGCATCTACCCGGCGATGGACATCCTCAAGTCCGGCACGCGCAAGGAGGACCTTCTGGTCCAGCGTCAGGACTTGCAGAAGATCTTCGTGCTGCGCCGCATCCTGGCGCCAATGGGCACCACCGATGCGATCGAGTTCCTCATCGACAAGCTGAAGCAGACCAAGACCAACGCCGACTTCTTCGATTCGATGAACACCTGATCCCGTCTCACCGGCGGCGCAGAGCTTCTTCAAGCTTGCTGGTGTCGGTGATGACAGGCAGACAGATGAGGCCGGTGCAGAGATATGCGCCGGCCTTTTTCATGTCCGGAAGCTCGTTTCCTGGCAGTTTGGCCTGCGAAGCATCGCCGCCGAGCGGTAGGAATATGTCGACGCGGCGTGGATCAGGGTTCCGATTCGGTACCGAAACAAGCGTTGGCCGCGCTGGATCTTCGATGACAATCAGCTTGGACGGCTCGAGCGCCAGTGCGCATGCGTTGACAATGCCGGCCTGGCCGAACTGCTGGCTCTGAATCCGCCCGGCGGCGTGAGCGGCGACCGACCAGGCACGCTCCTGCATCTCGATGTCGCCGGCGGCGCTCGCCAGCCGTACCATGGCCTCGATGATCTGGCTGGTGGCCGAGGGGATGGCTTCGTCGACATCGCCGCGGATGCGCAGGGGAACGTCGGCGCTGTCGGACGCGGTCAGGAAATAACCGGTCTTGTCCGTATCCGCATGCCAACTGTCGAGCGCGTCCAGAAAGCTGGAGGCGTGATTGACGTAGCTTCCGTCGCCCGTCGCCTCGAAAAGCGCTACGGCGGCATTGATCATGGCGGCATAATCACTGGACAGTGCCGGATAGAGACGTTTGTCGCCGAGGCTCGAATGCGGCAGACGCCCATTCTCTGCAGACGCTACTATGGCGCTGAATGCCTTTGCCCCGACATCGATCCAATCGCGGCGGCCAAGGCTTCGGCCTGTTTCTGCCAGTGCTGTGATCAGAAGCCCATTCCAGTCGGTGAGTGCCTTGTCGTCGCGGCCGGGCCTTATCCGCTTCTCGCGCTCGACAAGCAGCCTGGACGTCAGACCGGCGACGACTTGACGGTCTTCCACCGACTTTTCAGCCTGGCCCGAGGTCTGGTGGATGATGGGATCGCCCTCCCAAGATTGCGGCTTGGTGATCGTGAAGTATTTGAAAAAGCTGGGTGAATCGTCACCAAGAACGGTTTCGATACCGGTGCGTGTCCAAGTGTAGAACAGTCCTTCCTCACCTTCACTGTCAGCGTCGAGGCTGGAAGCAAAAGTGCCCATG
Source organism: Aminobacter sp. MET-1 (assembly GCF_026521175.1). Taxonomy (NCBI): domain Bacteria; kingdom Pseudomonadati; phylum Pseudomonadota; class Alphaproteobacteria; order Hyphomicrobiales; family Phyllobacteriaceae; genus Aminobacter; species Aminobacter sp. MET-1. Next base: position 47,405 of record NZ_JAMSHL010000028.1, read on the forward strand.
GGCAGCCGCATCTCACGCAGCAGCCAGTCGACGACGTCTTCGATTCGTATCCGAAACAGATCTTTGCCGGTGGTTGCATAAGCCCAGTTCAGCTGCCGGATGAGCTGGGCGTTGTCGTAGAGCATCTTTTCGAAATGCGGCACCAGCCAATGAGCGTCGGTGGAATAGCGCGCCAGCCCGCCGCCAACATGATCGTAGATGCCGCCTGACAACATGTGTTCAAGGCTTTTAATTACCGCGCCGCGGCGGTCCTGGTCGCCTGATTTGAGCCAGGACAGCCAGAGCGTTTGCATGAACGGCGCATTGGGAAACTTCGGGGCGCCACGCAATCCGCCGAGTTCGCGGTCGATCATCCCGTTGATGCCCTGAGCGAGGGTTTCCAGCGCCTGTGGTGAAATCTCACCGGCCGGAGCGGTGTTGCCCAGTCTTTGGCCAACATGCCGGGAGAGCTCGGTCGCGCTTTGCAGGATGCTTGCACGCTTGCCGCGCCAGGCGGCGTCCACGGCATTCAGCACCTGAATGAAGCCGGGACGGCCATAACGAGGCTCGCGTGGAAAATAGGTGCCGCCCCAGAACGGCTTGGCATCGGGGGTGAGGAACATGGTGAGCGGCCAGCCGCCCTGTTCGCCCATGCTGGCCAGTGCCGCCATATAGATTTGGTCGATATCGGGCCGTTCCTCCCGGTCGACCTTGATGTTGACGAAGAGACGGTTCATCACCTCCGCAACCTCGTCGTTCTCGAAGCTTTCATGGGCCATGACATGGCACCAGTGGCAGGCGGCATAACCGACCGAGAGCAGAATCGGGCGGTCAAGACGGACAGCTTCGGCAAGTGCGGCCGAAGACCAGGGGCGCCAATGCACCGGGTTATCGCCATGCTGGCGCAGATAGGGGCTGCCTTCTTCCTGTAGCAGGTTCTTTGGCTGAAGCATGGCTCCGAATTGCCCCGAAACAGTGTTAAGAGATCTTCAAACTAGGGCGGTTCGGAAAGGCCGGCAAATGCTATTCAAGGATTCGATCGCCGCGCTTTCCAGCGGCCACCTGCCCTCAGGTGTGGCGATTGTCAGGATCTCCGGCTCCGACGTTCGATTCGCTATCGAAACGATATCCGGAAAATTGCCGCGACCACGGCAAGCGCATTATGGCCCATTGCATGGCGGATCGGGGGACCTGATCGACCATGGCCTCACGCTGTTCTTCCCTGGACCCAACAGCTTCACCGGCGAGGATTGCGGCGAGTTCCAGGTTCACGGCGGGCGAGCAGTTGTTTCCGCATTGCTGGCCGAAATCGGAAAAATGCGCGGATTCCGACTGGCTCAAGCGGGCGAATTCACGCGTCGCGCCTTCCTGAATGGCAAGATCGACCTTCTGGAGGCTGAGGCGCTGGCCGATCTGGTCAATGCCGAGACGGAAGCACAGCGCCAGTTTGCTGTCATGAATTCGAACGGCGCTCAAAGCGAGCTCTACAGCGGCTGGCGCCGGCGTCTGATCCATGCGCGCGCCATGATCGAGGCCGAGATGGACTTCGCCGATGAATCCGACGTTCCCGGGTCGATTTCGAACCAGGTTTGGCAGGACGTGGACGTGCTGAGTGACGAAGTCGAACGGCATGCGGAAGGCTATGGCCGCGCCGAGATGATCCGCGATGGTTTCGACGTCGTCATTCTCGGCGCACCGAATGCGGGCAAGTCGAGCTTGCTCAATGCGCTGCTGCGGCGTGAAGCTGCGATCGTCACGGACGAGCCGGGTACCACGCGCGACCTTGTAGAGGCCGTATTGGATCTCGACGGCATCAAGGTGCGCATCACCGATACGGCAGGATTGCGCGAGCCGGCCGGCAGGGTTGAGGCGATAGGCATCGCGCGCGCCAGGGAACGTGCTTCGACTGCCGATCTGGTGGTCTATCTGGAGGATATGAATTCAGGCGAGGCTTCCATCGAAGCCCCCGAGGGCGTGCCTACGATGCTCATTGGTACCAAGCTGGATCGGAAGCAGGCCAATGCAGGCACCCGGAGCGAACCCTACGCGCTCGAGATTTCGACCGTGACGGGCGAGAACATCGACATCCTGCTTAATTTGATCGGCCAACGGGCGAGGGAGGCGGTTGGCCAAAAGGGCGATGTGCTGCCGTCACGCCTGCGGCACGTCGAGCTGTTGCGGGAAGCAATTTTCCATATGCGCGCAGCGCTTGCTCATCCTGCCGATATGCTTGAACTCAAGGCCGAAGAGCTGAGATTGGCGACAGATCGAATTGGCAAGCTGTCCGGCGCTGTCGATGTGGAAGATCTCCTGGATGTGATCTTCTCCCAGTTTTGCATCGGAAAATGATTCACGTGAAACATTCCACCGCCTGCAGAAAGTCGTGATTCACGTGAAACATCCAGCAAATCACCATTGACTCAAGGTGAAATGTTTCACGTGAAACCATCACCGGTCCGATTCCCTTGACATAGGGGAACGAAGGGGACATCTGTCCGCTCACACACTTCCTGGAGAGAGTCATGGTTGATAGCTACGACGTTGTCGTGGTGGGCGGGGGGCATGCTGGCTGTGAGGCCGCGTCTGCATCCGCCCGGGCAGGCGCCAGAACAGCGCTGGTTACGCTTCGGCGCGACACAATTGGCACCATGTCATGCAATCCGGCCATTGGCGGCCTCGGCAAGGGCCACCTGGTCCGCGAGATCGATGCCTTGGACGGGCTGATGGGCCGAGTGGCCGATGCCGCCGGCATTCAATTTCGGCTGCTCAATCGCCGCAAGGGGCCGGCCGTGCGCGGTCCGCGCACGCAGGCAGACCGCAAGCTCTATCGTCTTGCGATGCAGGAGGCGATCGCAGCGCAATCGAATCTCGATGTAGTCGAAGGTGAGGTCTTTGATTTCATTATCGACGATGGGCGCGTGACCGCCGTCGTCCTTGCCGATGGGCGCAGATTGGATTGCGCTGCCGTGGTCCTGACCACCGGAACCTTCCTGCGCGGCCTTATTCACATCGGCGAACGCAAGATCACTGCCGGTCGCATGAACGAACAAGCCTCGATAGGGCTTTCGGAGACGCTCAAACGGGCAGGGCTGCGTCTTGGCCGACTCAAGACCGGGACGCCGCCGCGGCTCGACGGCAAGACGATCGACTGGGCTTCGCTGGACAAGCAGGCCGCCGATGAGGACCCCGTGCCGTTTTCGCTGATGACGGACAGGATCACCAATCCGCAGATCGAGTGCGGCATCACGCGAACGACCGAAACCACGCATCGCATTATCAGGGAGAATCTCGGCCGATCGGCGATGTATTCGGGATCGATTGAAGGCGTTGGGCCCCGCTATTGCCCGTCGATCGAAGACAAGATCGTCAAATTTGGCGATCGCGAAGGTCATCAGATCTTCCTTGAGCCGGAAGGTCTCGACGACGATACTGTCTATCCTAACGGTATCTCGACGTCGCTGCCGGAAGACGTGCAGCTCGAAATCCTGAAGTCGATTCCCGGGTTGGAGAAGGCAGTCATGCTCCAGCCCGGCTATGCAATTGAATATGATCATATCGACCCGCGCGAACTGGAACCCACGCTGGAAACCAGGCGCGTGGCCGGCCTTTACCTCGCAGGCCAGATCAACGGTACGACCGGATATGAGGAAGCCGGCGCCCAGGGGCTGCTGGCCGGTCTCAATGCCGCGCGCAAGGCAGGTGGCGGTGAGGCGGTGATCCTGAGCCGCACGCAGGCTTACATCGGCGTGATGGTCGATGACCTGACGAGCCGCGGGATCAGCGAACCCTATCGCATGTTCACGTCGCGCGCCGAGTTTCGGCTTTCCTTGCGTGCCGACAATGCCGACCGGCGATTGACGCCGCTTGCCGTCGAGCTGGGGATTGCTTCAAGTGGACGCGAGAAGCGTTTTGCTGAGATGGCTGCACGCGTCGACACCGTTCGTGCGCTGACGACGTCACACAGCTTGTCGCCCAACGAGGCGCGCCGCCATGGCATCGAAGTCAATCTCGACGGCGTCAAACGCTCACTCTATGAGTTGCTGGCTTATCCCGACATTGACCTCAAGCAACTTGTTAAGGTCTTGCCAGAGCTTGCGTCGATTGACGGCAAGACAGCTGAAGCGATTGAAATTGAAGCCAAATATGCTGTCTATCTGGACCGGCAGAAGGCCGATGCGGCATTGATCCTCAAGGAAGAGGAGAGAACCATCCCCGAAGCGCTTGATTTTGAGTCGGTTCCCGGCCTTTCCAACGAGCTGCGGCAGAAGATGAAGCTTCGTCGGCCGCGGTCCCTGGCGGAGGCGCAAAGGATAGACGGCATGACGCCGGCCGCGTTGGCCATCATCCTGGCCCATGTACGCAATGCCGAGGTGCTATCCCGGAAAGGTGCCGCGTGACTGCAGACAGTAGCTATTCCCGGTTGCAAGATATCGCAGGGCCAGTTTCACGTGAAACATTCGAACGCCTTCAGGCCTTCGAACGCGTGTTTCGCAAGTGGGCGCAGAGGATAAATCTCGTAGCGCCGTCGACGCTCAACGAGGTGTGGGAACGTCACATCCTCGACAGCGCACAGGTCGTGAAACTTGGCGGTGACGCCAAGAAGTGGCTCGACATCGGTTCAGGTGGTGGCTTTCCCGGCTTGATCATTGGGACGATGATCGCAGACCGGTCGGGCGCGTCCATCGATCTGGTCGAAAGCAATCGCAAGAAAACCGGTTTCCTGCAGGCGGTTGTCGGCGAACTCGGGTTGCCGGCCAAGGTTCACTCCAAGCGCATCGAGGATGTGCATGACATCATCACCGCACCCGATATATTGAGTGCACGCGCTTTGGCACCACTACCGCTGCTCCTGGAGCTGTCGGCACCATGGCTGGAGGCCGGAACGGTGGCGCTGTTTCATAAAGGCCGGGATTACCGCCAGGAGATCGAAGATAGCGCTCATCAGTGGCGATTCGATCTGGTAGAACATCCCAGCCTGACCGACGCGCAGGGAGTCATCCTCGAGATTCGGAACCTGCGTCGCGCTTGAGCGACGCTTGTTTTGAGACGAAAGACAGCAGTCGAGCCATGAAAAACACGCCAAGAATCATCACAGTAGCCAATCAGAAGGGCGGCGTCGGCAAGACGACGACGGCCATCAATCTGGCGACAGCACTTGCCGCGATCGGTGAGCGCGTTCTCATCATCGACCTCGATCCACAGGGTAACGCAAGTACCGGCCTGGGCGTAGACCGCCGCGACCGCAGTGTGTCGTCATATGACGTGCTGACCGGCCAGCTGACCATCGAGGAAGCGGCGATTGAGACAGCCGTTCCCGGTCTGTCGCTGGTGCCGTCGACGCTCGATCTGCTTGGAATCGAAATGGAAATCGCCTCCGCGGCGGATCGCGTGCTCAAGCTGCGCAATGCGCTGCGGGCGGCCGCCAATCGCTCGGCAGCCTATAGTTACGTGCTGATCGATTGCCCGCCGTCGCTCAACCTGCTGACCCTGAATTCGATGGCGGCGGCGGACTCAGTGCTTGTGCCGCTGCAGTGCGAATTCTTTGCGCTCGAGGGCTTGAGCCAGTTGCTTGAGACGGTGAATCAAGTTCGTCAGACGATCAATCCCGACCTGACCATACAGGGCATCGTCCTCACCATGTTCGATGGACGCAACAATCTGGCCAACCAGGTGGTCGAAGACGTGCGCGCCCATATGGGCGAGAAGGTCTATGACACGGTGATCCCGCGCAATGTGCGTATCTCCGAGGCGCCATCCTATGGCAAGCCGGCGATCCTCTACGACCTGAAGTGCTCGGGTAGCCAAGCCTATCTGCAGTTGGCTTCCGAAGTGATCAGGCGTGAGCGCAAGCTGCGCGCCGCGTAACCGATTCGATACCGAAACAATCCGGAAAAGAAGAAGAATATGAGCGAAGACCTTTCCAGAAAGCGGCTCGGACGAGGCCTCGCAGCTCTGATCGGTGAAATGGACAAGCCGGCGGAGCCGGAAAAGCCTGCGGCGCTGGCCGACGGGCGGGTACCGATCGAATTCGTGAGCCCCAATCCGCGCAATCCACGCCGGCATTTTGCAGAGGCCGATCTGGCTGATCTGGCGCAGTCGATCCGAGAGCACGGTTTGGTGCAGCCGGTGGTGGTGCGCCCGGCAGCGCAGGCAGGACGCTATGAAATCATCGCCGGTGAGCGTCGCTGGCGCGCCGCGCAGCGTGCAGGCGTCAACGAAATCCCCGTCATCGTGCGTGAGGTCAACGATCGCACGGCGCTCGAGCTGGCGATTATCGAAAACGTCCAGCGTACCGACCTCAATGCGATTGAAGAAGCGCTCGGCTACCAGCAGCTCATCGACGACCACAACTACACTCAGGCTGATCTAGGTCAGGTGATCGGCAAAAGCCGCAGCCACGTCGCCAACACGCTGCGGCTGCTCAAACTGCCCGACGTCGTTCGCGATATGCTGGTGAATGGCGAGCTGTCGGCCGGTCATGCGCGCGCGCTGATCACCGCCGCCGACCCAGTCGGGCTGGCCAAGCGCATCGTCGAGGATGGCCTTTCGGTGCGCCAGGCCGAAGCGCTGGCGCAGCTGCCGGCATCCGCCGTCGCTGAAGAGAAGCAGCGGCGCGCCGTGGACAAGGATCCCGACACTGCGGCACTGGAAAAACTCCTGTCAGACGTCGTCGGTATGCGGATCTCCATCGCCCACAAGGAAAAGGGCGGCGGCGAAGTGCGCGTCGCCTACCGCTCGCTCGAACAGCTCGACGACCTCTGCCGCCGGCTGAAGAACGAATCTATGTGATTGAATCTATTGATTCTTGCTACGAAAACGCCGGCTTGTTAGCCGGCGTTTTTTGTCGTGCTCAAGCTCAGCTGCACGAGCTTTGCTGCGCAAGAACATTGGGCCTAGCGCCTGCCGGCGGCGAGCCGTGCACCCTCTACCGCGATCCCGAGAAGAGCTTGGCGCGCCAGGGCCACAGCGAGTTCGGGACGCCGTCGCGTCTGCAGCGTCGTGGCCTGCAGACGGGTCAGGGCGCGGGTGAGCGAAGCTGAATTCCAGCTGGTCAGGGCGCGCTCGACCGCACGCTTGCGGGCGAAGAAGACAGGCGGCCGCGCTGCCGCAATGACCGCGGCGGCATTACGGTTGCCGCTCTCGAGATCGCCGCGCATCAGCTGGATGCTGAGAAGGTGGCGCATGGCGGCGGCGAGCAGCTGTGCCGCCTGGCTACCGTTCTGGCACTGCTTGGTGAAGGCAAGGTCGAACTCGGCAATGTTGCCGCCCAGCGCCGCGTCGACGGCGTCGTCGAGTGACAGGGCCGAGACGTCGCCGATCATGTCCTTTACGTCTTCGAGCGAGATTTCGCCCTTGCCCATGGCGTAAAGCGTCAACTTCTGGATCTCGCCGCGTGTGGCGAGCCGGTCGCCGCCGAGGCTGCGGCGCAGCGCGTTGCGCGCGTCCATCGCCATGGTCAGGTTCGCTATACGGAGTTCGTCGTCGATGATGGTTTCGAGATCGCGTGCTTCGTCGCCGTAGCAGGGCAGGGCCATGCCGGCAAAAGCGCCCTCGACGATGGTACGCAAAGGAGCGCCCTTCTTGAGGTCTTGTGCCTCGATCAGGACGATCGCGTCACGCGGCGGATCGCCGGCCAGCGCTTTCACGTCGTCGGCGAGGCTCTTCTGGGCCGCGGCATTGCGCACCCAGATCAGTCGGCGCGGCGCAAACATCGGCACGGTGCGGGCTTCGTCGACCAGACGGCCGCTGTCGCGTTCGACATCGGCGGCGTCGAGCTTGACCACGGAGAAGGGGTCATCGAGCGGCAGGCCGGTCTTGGCTGCAAAGGCTGCTGCGCGCTCGGAAACGAGGCCACGGTCTGGACCGTAGATCAGCACGATCACGGCCTCGGAGGAGGGCCGTGCCAGCCAGGAGTCGACTTCGTGAGCTTTCTTTTGCGCCATGTCGTCCTGTTAGCACAGGCCTTCGCCCGGCCGCAGCCTTTTTGTCCTTTGCGAAATGTCTTGCCCCAATGCAAAAGCCCGGAGATCGCCAGCGATCCCCGGGATTTCGGTCAAAGGCCGCACCTTCGAGAAGGATCAATCGTCGTCGATCAGGATGCGTTCTGCCGCACCGTCCATGTCCTCGTACTGGCCGCTGCGCAGCGACCAGAGGAAGGCCGCGAGCCCGAGCCCGCCGAGAAACAATGCGACAGGCAGAAGAACCAGCAGACCGCTCATGATGCCATCGCCTCCTTGGTCGGATACGCCTCGGCCGGGATTGCCGCCACCTTTGGCTCCGGCGCCTTGCCGGTGCCGAGGCGCAATCCGTTGGCGATCACAATAACCGAAGACACAGACATTGCGAGCGCCGCGACAAGCGGGGTGACGTAGCCGAACAGCGCGATCGGCACGGCAATGGCGTTGTAGATGATCGCCAGCACCAGGTTCTGGCGGATCAGCTTGTTCGCCTCGCGCGAGGTGGCCAGAGCGAGTGGGATGGCAACCAGGCTTTCGCGCAGGAAGACGAAATCGGAGGCGCTGCGGCCGATGTCCGCAGCACTGGCGGGGGCAATCGACACATGGGCCGTGGCCAGTGCGGGCGCGTCATTGAGCCCGTCGCCGACCATCAGCACCTTGCGGCCTTCCGCCTTGAGCGCCTCGAGACGTTCGACCTTGCCGCTTGGCAGCACACCAGCGGAGGCGCTTGTTATGCCCAACGACCTTGCGACGGCGTTGACGACCTCCGGCCGGTCGCCGGAAACGATCTCGACCGACAGGCCCGCGCCGCGCAGCTGCCCAACGGCTTCAGAGGCGCCGGCGCGCAGCCGGTCCTCGAAAGTAAAGACGGCAAGCTCACTGCCGTTCCTGGACAGGACCGTTCCAAGGGAGGACACCGGCTCGCCCAGTGCCCAGGCGGCGCGTCCGAGGCGGTAAGTATCGCCACCCAGACGTGCCTCGAGGCCGAAGCCGGGAACTTCGTCGATGCTGTCGAACTGCCAATCCTTTGCCGGCTTGTTGACCTGCGTTTCGGCAAGCGCTCGCGAGATCGGGTGACGCGAATGCAGCGCGATCGCGGCGGCCAGGGACAGCGTTTCCACCGATATCTCGTCGGCATTTACCAGCCGGGGCATGCCGAGGGTCAGCGTGCCGGTCTTGTCGAACACGACCGTATCGATTTCGGCCAGGCGCTCCATGGCCGAACCATCCTTGACCATGATGCCGTTCTCGAAAAGGCGGCGGGCCGCTGCCACCTGCACGATCGGCACGGCAAGCCCAAGCGCGCAGGGGCAGGTGATGATCAGCACGGCAATGGCAATGGTGATCGCCTGGTGCCAGTTGCCGTCGGCGACCATCCAGGCGACGAAGGTCAGGAAGGCGGTGAGATGCAGGACCGGCGCATAAAGCCCTGCGGCCCGGTCGGCGATGCGGCGATAGCCGCCACGGCCGCTTTCGGCGGCTTCCATCAGCCGTGTCATCTCGGCGAGGAAAGAATCCTGCGCCTTGGCTGTTGCTTCAATGGTCAGTGGGCCGGTAAGGTTGAGGGTACCGGCGCGCAGTGCGGTGCCTGACTCCACGGCAACCGGATCGCTTTCGCCTGAGACGATGGCGCAGTCGAGCTCGGAACGTCCCTTGATGACCTTGGCGTCCACAGGCACGCGTTCGCCTGCGGCGAGCAGAATCTGCATGCCGGGCTCGATCTCCTGGACTGGCAGGTAGGCGCTTGTGCCGTCTGCCTGCAGCACCGTCGCGCCGCGTGCGGCAAGCCGGGCAAGGCCCTTGACGGCGATGCGGGCACGCTCGCGCATGACGTGGTCAAGCGTGCGGCCGATCAACAGGAAGAACAGCAGCGAGGCGGAGGCGTCGAAATAGGCGTGCGGGCCGCTGTTGGCGGTGTCGTAGAGACTCAGGCTGTAGGCGAGCAGGATGCCGATGGAGATTGGCACGTCCATGTTGGTGCGGCCGTTGCTCAGAGCGCCCCAGGCCGAGCGGAAGAAGATGCGACCGGCATAGGCCAGTGCGGGCAGGGCGATCAGCGCGGACAGCCAGTGGAACAGGTCGCGTGTGGCGTCTGTCGCGCCCGACCATACCGATACCGACAGCAGCATGATGTTGCCGGCGGCGAAGCCGGCAATGCCGAGCCCACGGATCAGCTCGGCAAGCGTCTCGTCCTTGTCGTCGGCGCCCTGTTCGAACAGATGGCTCTCGTAGCCCAGCCTTGCCAGTGCGTCGGACAGAGGCGGTGCCCCGGCGTCGTCGCGCCAGCGCACCGACACGCGGCGGGTCGACAGGTTGACGCGGGCCTGCTCGACGCCGTCGAGGCTGCCCAGCGCCTTTTCGATGTTGGTGATGCAGGCGCCGCAGTGGACGCCGGGCACGGCGAGATCGCTCTGGCGCAACCCACCCGGCAGGGTGCGGCTCGACAGTGTCAGTTCCTCGCGCGATGGGCCCTTGGCGGCACCCAGGGGCAGGCCTTGCAACGTATCGATGTCGGGAGCGCAGCAGCTCATTTCAGCCCTCCATTGCTCACCGTGATGCGGCGTGCCTCGCGGTAGGGCGCGCCGTTGGTCACCTTCGCCTCGGTGTCGACGATCCAGATGCCGTCACGGACCTCGGCTGTGACCGCAAACGCGCCGTCGGCGCCGCGTGCCAGCGTCGCCTGCCAGTCCTCCTTTTCGTAGGCCGGACGGCGGAATGAGGCGGTGACGCCGTCAACCGGGATGGCCGAGCCGGAGGCGTCGACGAGGTGATAGCTGATCCTGCCATTGGCGATGGTCAGGGACCCTTTCCAGCCAAGGGCCGCCTGGGCCCGCGACTCAGCCTGCTTTTCGTTGAATTGCTGGCTGGCGACATAGGTGTTCTGGACGACGAGGCCGGTCCAGCTGGTGTTGGCAAAGGTCGCCATCAAAAGGTTGACGGAGATGATGACGCCGAAGAAGGCAACCATGATGGCCAGCATATGCCAGCCGGTGAACTGCTTTGGCTGAACGGTGCTCATCTATCTGCCCTCCGGGACGTTGAATTTTGCAGCATAAGTGTCCCGTTCGGAACTCGCCTGATCCTCGACCACGAAGTTGAAGCTATGTGCCTCACCGAGGTTGTCGCGCGGCAGCCGCACATAGACCTTCATTGTCGTCAGTTTGTCAGGCTCGGCATTGACCGAAACCGAGCGGCTCTCGGCCTGGCTCATGCCGACCACGCTCATCTGCGCGCCGGGCAGGCCGTCGAGGCTCAGCGTCAGAGTCCGAGGTTCGGGAACCATGTTGAGCAGCTTGACGGTGTAGCCGTTGCGGATCGAGCCGTCGGAGAGGACGACAAATTGCGGGTTGCGGTCCTGCAGCACGTTGATGTCGAGCCGGTCGCGGCTGAACAGGGCAACGAGCAGGGCCACGCCGATCAGGCTCCAGGCACCGGCATAGATCAAGGTGCGCAGCCGGAAGAGGCGGCGGAAGTGGAAATGCGAGACCTTGTCGCTGAACTTGCCCTTGGTGTCGCGCACCCGCTTCGGGTCGATCGCGCCGGTTTCGGGGTTGGTGGCAATCGCCATGTTCGACTGGTAGTCGGCCAGCGTCGCGTAGGAGATCAGGCCGCGTTCCTTGCCGATCTTGTCCATGACGCTGTCGCAGGCGTCTATGCACAGCGCGCAGGTGATGCATTCGAGCTGCTGGCCGTCGCGGATGTCGATGCCCATCGGGCAGACGGCGACGCAGGCGTTGCAGTCGACGCAATCGCCGACCGACAAGCCTTCGGCCGCTGCCTTCTTGGCGTGGCGGGTGCGGGGTTCGCCGCGCCAGTCGTTGTAGGTGACGGTCAGCGAGTTCTCGTCCAGCATCGCTGCCTGGATGCGCGGCCATGGGCACATGTAGGTACAGACCTGTTCGCGCATCAGCCCGCCGAAGACGTAGGTCGTGGCGGTCAGGATGGCGACGGTGATGTAGGCGACGGGATCCGCCTGGCCGCTGACGAAGTCGCCAAGCAGCTTGGGCGCATCGGCGAAGTAGAAGATCCAGGCGCCGCCGGTGGCCACCGCAATGACCAGCCAGATCGCATGCTTGGAAACACGCTTCCACAGCTTGTCGAAGGACCAGGGCGCGCTGTCGAGCTTGATGCGGGCATTGCGGTCGCCCTCGATTCCGCGCTCGACCACGAGGAAGAGGTCGACCCACACGGTCTGCGGGCAGGTGTAGCCGCACCAGGCGCGGCCAACCGTCGAGGTAACGAGGAAAAGGCCGATGCCGGCCATGACCAGGAGGCCGGCGACGTAGAAGAATTCCTGCGGCCAGATCTCGATGGCGAAGAAGTAGAAGCGCCTGTTGGCGATGTCGAGCAGGACGGCCTGGTCGGGAGCATAGGGGCCGCGGTCCCAGCGGATCCACGGCGTCAGGTAGTAGATACCAAGCGTGACCAGCATGACCAGCCACTTGAACCGGCGAAAATTGCCCGACGCGCGCTTGGGAAAGACCTTCTTGCGCGCAGTGTAGAGTGGCTGGCGGGTCTTGGCCGAATTGACCGCCTCGACTTCGAGCCTCTCCACGTCCTGTTCGTCAAGCATTCTCTTCTCCTGCTGGACGCCTGCCGGACAAAATCGGCAAGGTCGTCACGTCTTTGCCTCATCGGCCGTCTCGCGGCCTTGACCCAGGTCAACCCCGACCCGGCTTCGGCCTGCCTACGTGCAAAAGAGGCCCGACATCCCTGCCGAGCCTCTCTTCGTCCTTCATCCATCGCCCCGGGAGCGTTGGAGGGTTATTCGCCGCCGCCGAGCGAATGGACGAAGATGGCAAGTTCCTTGACCTTCACGTCGCCGAGCCGGGCGCCCCAGGCCGGCATCACGCCGTGCTTGGGATGGCGGACCTGCTGGGCGATCGCCGCCTGGCCCGAGGCGTAGAGCGCGATAGCGTCCGTCAGGTCGGGCGCGCCCATCTCCTTGTTGCCCTTGGCGTTCTCGCCGTGACAGGCGGCGCAATTGTCGGCGAAGACCTTGGCGCCGGCGGGAACCAGATCGGGCGTGTCGGCGGTACCCGAGAGGCTGGCGACATAGGCCGCGACCTCGTTGACCTGCTGCGGCTCGAGGATCTCGGCAAAGGCCGGCATCTCCGAGGCATGCGTTTCCTCGTCGCCGGCAAATCGGACGCCGTGTGCGATGGTCTGGTAGATCTGGTCGATCTTGCCGCCCCACAGCCATTCGTCGTCATTGAGATTGGGGAAGCCGGGCGACCCCTGCGCGCCGGAACCGTGGCACTGGATGCAGTTGACCTTGAACGCGGCAGAACCGGCAGCAGTGGCGAACTGGCGCAGATTGTCGTCGGCGAGGATCTCGTCGACGCTCTTCGCCTTGACCGCCTCGACATAGGCGCTCTTGGCCTGTTCGGCGGCAGCCAGTTCTGTCTGCACCTCGGCGCGGCTCGAATAACCGAGCATGCCCGATGTGGCGCTGCTGATCATCGGCCAGGCCGGATAGGCAATGGTGTAGGCCAGCGCCCAGACGATGGTGGCGTAGAAGGTCCACAACCACCAGCGCGGCATCGGATTGTTGAGTTCCCGGATGCCGTCCCATTCGTGTCCGGTTGTTTCGACGCCGGACAATTCGTCGATATGCTTTTCGCTCACAGATCAGTCCTCCTTGAGCGGAATTTGGGCCGCCCGCTCGGCAGCTTCCTTGCTGCCGGGGCGAAGCGCGAACACAACCGCGCCGATGAAGAATACGGTCATCGCAAGCAGCCCCCAGCTGTCCGCGAAATGTCGCAACGTCGTGTAGTCCATGACGTATCTCCTTAGCGGTAGCCGGTTGCCGGATCGTAGGTCGAGAAGTCGACCAGCGTGCCGAGCATCTGCAGATAGGCGACCAGCGCATCCATTTCGGTCAGAGTTGCCGGATTGCCGTCGAAGTCGCCCAGCTTGGCTTTGGGATAGCGTGCCAGAAGACCCGAGGTGTCGGCGTTCGGGTCGGCCTGCGCCTTAAGGTCGGCGTCGGCGGTGGCGATCATCTCGTCGCTGTAGGGCACGCCGACGCGGCGGTTGGCGATGAGATCGTAGCTGATGTTCTTCACGGCGAGCGGCGTCTCCTTGAGGAACGCGTAGCTCGGCATGATCGATTCCGGCACCACCGAACGCGGCTCGACCAGATGCTGGACATGCCATTCATTGGAGTAGCGGTTGCCGACGCGGGCAAGGTCGGGGCCGGTGCGCTTGGATCCCCACTGGAAGGGATGGTCGTACATCGACTCCGCCGCCAGGCTATAGTGGCCGTAGCGTTCGACCTCGTCACGGAAGGGGCGGATCATCTGGCTATGGCAGGTGTAGCAACCCTCGCGGATGTAGATGTTGCGTCCGGCCAGCTCCAGCGGCGAGTAAGGCCGCATGCCCTCGACCTTCTCGATGGTGTTTTCGAGATAGAACAGCGGCGTGATCTGGACGAGACCGCCGATGCTGACCACGAACAGCGTGCCGACCAGGAGCAGGGTAGCGTTCTTCTCGATTGTCTTGTGTTTGTCGAGCAGTGCCATGTCTCAAATCCTTACTGGGCGGGCTGGAGTGCGGGAGCCGAGCCGGGCAGCGGCTCTTCCTGGCGCTGGTAGCCGCGGATCGTCATGTAGACGTTCCAGGCCATGACCAGTGCGCCGGCGAGGAACATCAGGCCGCCGATGGTGCGGACGATGTAATAGGGCTTCATGGCAGCGACGCTTTCGGCGAAGGAATAGACCAGGAAACCCTGCTCGTCGTATTCGCGCCACATCAGGCCCTGGCTGATGCCGGCAACCCACATGACCGCCGCGTAGACGACGATGCCGAGCGTGGCGAGCCAGAAATGCCAGGTGACCAAGCGCATCGAATAGAGCCGTTCGCGACCCCACAGGCGCGGCACCAGGAAGTAGATGGCGCCGAAGGTGATCATGCCGTTCCAACCAAGCGCGCCGGAATGGACATGGCCGATCGTCCACTCGGTGTAGTGGCTGAGCGAGTTGACCGCCTTGATCGACATCATCGGGCCTTCGAAGGTCGACATGCCGTAGAAAGCGATGGCGACGACCATCATGCGGATGATCGGATCGGTACGGATCTTGTCCCAGGCGCCGGACAGCGTCATCAGGCCGTTGATCATGCCGCCCCAGGACGGCATCCACAGCATGATCGAGAACACCATGCCGAGCGTCTGCGCCCAGTCGGGCAGGGCGGTGTAGTGCAGGTGATGCGGGCCGGCCCAGATGTAGAGGAAGATCAGTGACCAGAAGTGGATGATCGACAGACGGTAGGAATAGACGGGGCGTCCGGCCTGCTTGGGCACGAAATAGTACATCATGCCGAGGAAGCCGGCGGTCAGGAAAAAGCCGACCGCGTTGTGGCCGTACCACCACTGTGTCAGCGCGTCCTGCACGCCTGAGAACAGCGAATAGCTCTTGGAGCCGAGGAAGGAGGCGGGCACCGCAAGGTTGTTGACGACGTGCAGCATCGCGATGGTGACGATGAAGGCGAGGTAGAACCAGTTGGCCACATAGATATGCGGCTCCTTGCGCTTCAGGATCGTGCCAAGGAAGACGACCAGATAGGCGACCCAGACGACCGTCAGGAAGATGTCGACATACCATTCGGGCTCGGCATATTCGCGGCTCTGGGTGATGCCCAAGAGGTAGCCGGTGGCGGCGAGCACGATGAAAAGCTGGTAGCCCCAGAACACGTACCAGGCGAGATTGCCGCCGAAGAGACGGGCCCGTGAGGTGCGCTGGACGACGTAGAAGGAGGTGGCGATCAGCGCGTTGCCGCCGAAGGCGAAGATGACCGCCGAGGTGTGCAGCGGGCGAACGCGACCGAAGTTGAGCCAGGGCTCGATGTTGAGGTCGGGGAAGGCGAGCTGGGCCGCCACAACGACGCCGACCAGGAAGCCGACGACGCCCCAGAACACCGTGGCAATGACGCCATAGCGCACCGGTCCGTCCATGTAGGCCGACTTGTCCTCCGCGAGGATATCGACCGGTGCGTAGCTGCTGCTGCGCATCAGAACGACGGCGCCTGCCGTCAGCACGAAGAACAGCACCCACATGTGAGCGCCGAACTGGTTGTCCTGCGCAAAGGCGGCGCCAAGCAAGGCGGCGAACGCCGCCAATGCCAGCAGGATGACTTCCATTCCGTATTTCATAGCGATCCCCGACGAAATCTGGGCGCCGAAAGGTCCCTCGCCGGCGCCAGACGCCACACTTCTACGACAGTTGCCTACACTGCCTTGATCTGGATCAAGGTCAAGCCGCCCGTGTCAGATCAGCTTCCGGGGCAAAGAGGAACCTCGAGACAAGATGAGTGCACGCAGTCAGATGACGGTCGGATCGGAGGACACGGCTCTGCAGGACGCCGTCGCAGCGATGCGGCGGGCGCATGCCGCCAAGCTCGTCCTGTGCCATCGACTGGAGGCAATCGCCGATTCACTGCCGGGGCTCGACCGGCGCGAGTGTCTGCTGGCGGCGCGGGCGCTGGGACCGCAGATGGTCAAGATCCATCGTTTCGAGGAGCAGCGGGTTTATCCGTATTTCGCCGCCCGGCTGCTGCACAGCGCCGAGACGCGCAAGACGATCGCCAGGCTCAAGAACGAGCATTTCGAGGATGAGGGTTATGCCGCCGAACTGCGCGATACGCTCAGGGCAACGGCTCGCCGCGGCAGGCCTGAGAATCCCGAGACACTGGGTTTCATGCTGCGCGGCTTCTTCGGTGCGCTCAGGCGCCACATCGCCTTTGAACATGACCACGTCATCGCCCAGCTGACGCTGGAGCCCTGAGGCAACTTTGGATCTCCCAGCCTCAGATGTTGGCGCGGCGTTCGAGCTTGGAGAGGTCGAAGACGGTGATGTGGCGGTTGTGCTCGACTGAAATCACGCCGTCCTTGCGCAGCTTGGTCAGCTGGCGGCTGACCGTCTCGATGGTCAGGCCGAGGAAGTCGGCGATGTCGGCGCGGGTCAAGGGCAGGTCGAAGCTGACCTCGCCATCGAGCTCCGTTTCAGGATCGGCATGACGGGCAATCAGATGCAGGAACGAGGCGACGCGCTCGGCGGCGGTCTTGCGACCGAGGGTCAGCATCCAGTCGCGTGCGTCGTCCAGTTCGTTGAGCGCCTGCACATGCAGCCGGTGCCCTAGCTCCGGCGACAGCTCGATCATCCGGTCGAGCGACGTCTTGGGAAAGGCGCAGACACGCACCGGCGTCGCCGCTTCGGCGGTGATCGAGCTTTCCCGCTTGAACGGCCGGCCGATGAAATCAGGAGCAAACTGCAGGCCGACGATCTGCTGGCGGCCATCGGGCAGCGTTTTGGTCAGCTTGACCACGCCTGACAGCACATTGGCATAGCTGTCGATGGTGTCGGCATCCGACACCAGCACCGTGCCCGGTTCGACCTTGCGCTTGGTCGTGTGGCGGCTGAGCTCGACCAACTGCTCGGACGTCAGTGCGCCGCAGACGCCACGGTGCCGTGCCTCGCAGGAGCGGCACAGCGCTGGAATCTCCGAGTTGTGAATGTCCTGGCGAATGGTCATCGCATCGTCCGGCCGTCTGATTTGCCCAATCTAGGTGCCGGCATCAGGAAAAGGAACCGTGTCATTGTGTCCGCACATACAAAGGGTTGATCCAGGTCAAGGCAGTCGAGGCGCTCGGGTTCCAGTCTGTGGCAAAGACGGAGACCCTCATGGACAAGACCCTCGTCGAGAAATACGCAGCGCCCGTGCCGCGCTACACCAGCTATCCGACTGCGCCGCACTTCAATGCCGAGGTGTCGTCGGCGACCTATGGCGACTGGTTGCGCGCGCTGCCCAGGGGGGCGTTGGGATCGCTCTATGTCCATATTCCCTATTGCGATCGGCTGTGCTGGTTCTGCGCCTGCCACACCAAGCAGACGCGCCAGTACGATCCGGTCGAGCGCTATCTCCAGGCGCTCGACGCCGAGATCGAGACGGTCGCGGCACTCACCGGCAAAAGGCTCAATGTCACGGCGCTGCATTTCGGCGGTGGTTCGCCGACGCTGCTCAAGCCGGAGCACATCCGTGCGCTGGGCGAAAGAATGCGCTCGAGCTTTGCCTTCGCACCAGATGCCGAAATCAGCGTCGAGATGGACCCCAACGACATGGACGAGGCGCGTTTCGATGCGCTGGCCGCCATCGGCATGACGCGCGCCAGCCTTGGCGTGCAGGACTTCGATCCGCGCGTGCAGCAGACCATCAACCGCGAACAGACTTTCGAGCAGACGAAGTCGGTCGTCGATGCGGTGAGGGCGCGCGGCGTGGGTTCGGTCAACCTCGACATGCTCTATGGTCTGCCGCACCAGACGCTCGACAGCATCGCAACGACGACGGAGTCGGTGCTGTCGCTTCGCCCGGATCGTATCGCCTTGTTCGGTTATGCGCATGTGCCGTGGATGAAGAAGCACCAGACGATGATCGATGAGGCGCTGCTGCCGGATGCCTCGGCACGGCTGGAGCAGGCCGAGGTGGCGACCCGGCTGATCCTGGCTGCAGGCTACGAGGCCGTCGGAATGGATCATTTCGCGCTGCCCGACGACAGCCTTGCCGTCGCAGCACGCTCGGGCACGCTGCGCCGCAACTTCCAGGGTTACACGACAGACCAGGCCGACGCGCTGATTGGGCTCGGCGCATCGTCGATCGGGCTTCTGCCTCAGGGTTATGTCCAGAACATGCCGGCGACGGGTGAATATGAGCGCCGCGTGCTCGCAGGCGGGTTGGCCACCGTGCGCGGCGTGGCGCTCAGCGATGCGGACCGCATGCGCTCCTGGGTCATCGAACGGCTGATGTGCGATTTCTCGTTCTCGCGCTGCGAATTGCTGTGCCGTTTCGGCGATGCTGCACGCACGGTGATTGCCGAGGCCGAACTTGTGGCCACCGGTGATCGCGACGGCATCTTCATCCGCTCCGGCAACCGCTTTGTCGTCACCGAGCGCGGCAAACCTTTCGTGCGTTCGATTGCGGCGCGCTTCGACGCCTATCTCGGCCAGGGAGCGGCCCGCCATTCAGTAGCCGTCTGAACTTCTACGCGCTGTCAAATTCCTGTATCAAGCGCGTGCGAAGCGCACGGGCGCGAATAGGATCTGGCCTATGAATCTGACTGTTTTCGGCATTGGCTATGTTGGTTTGGTACAGGCGGCGGTGCTGGCCGAGGTCGGGCATGACGT
>NZ_JAMSHL010000029.1:0-63452 GCF_026521175.1 Aminobacter sp. MET-1
ACCCCAAGAAGGAACGCCCGCGGTCCTAAGCCAAACAAACCTCTGGCCAACAACCAAAAGCCCCGCAAACGCGGGGCTTTTTTCTTGCAGGATGATTGGTGGAACCAGGGCGCTGGCCAAATGTCTGGCTACCTTCGTATAGTATTCTTCACTGCGCCGCGCCGCGAGGTCTGAAGCTGCACGAGGGAGGCAAATTTGCCGTCTGCCGTTGATTTGGAACGCTGGCCCGACCTTCCTTACGCCACCTGGAAGGACACCTATGAAACGCTCCATCTGTGGACCCAGATCATCGGCAAGATCCGCCTGACGCACGAGCCCTGGCTGAACCACTCCTGGCACGTGCCGCTCTATGTGACTGTCCGCGGCTTGACGACTTCGCCTATCCCTGTTGGCGGGCGGGCACTGCAGATCGATTTCGATTTCATCGACCATCTGCTGTGGCTGAGAACGAGCGACGGCCATGTCCGCCAGGTCATGCTCGCCCCCAAGACCGTCGCCGGATTTTACGGCGAAGTGGCGATGGCGCTTGTCGAACTTGGTCTCGAAACGCAGATATTCACCCAGCCATCCGAGATTGCCGACGGCGTCCCGTTCGAAGAAGACAGTGTCCACTCTGCTTACGACCGCGACCATGCCAATCGCCTCTGGCGCATCCTGCTCTCGACACAGCAGGTCTTTTCGCGTTTCCGGACCGGCTTCCTCGGCAAGGTCAGCCCGGTGCATTTTTTCTGGGGCGGCTTCGACCTTGCTGTGACACGTTTTTCGGGCAGGCGAGCCCCGCTGCATCCGGGCGGCATTCCGCGCCTGCCGGACCCGGTCACCCGCGAGGCCTATTCGCATGAGGTGTCCAGTGCAGGGTTCTGGCCGGGCGGCGGGCCGATCGACTATCCCACCTTCTATTCCTATGCCTATCCCGCCCCCGACGGCTACGCCTCGGCCGCAGTCCAGCCGCAACAGGCGTTCTTCTCCAAGGAGTTCGGTGAATTCCTGCTGCCATACGATGTGGTGCGCAATGCGGAAGACCCGGACGCGACGCTCATGGCGTTTCTGCAAAGCACCTATGAGGCGGCGGCCAATCTCGGCAAATGGGACCGTGACTCCCTAGAATGCACCATCGGTGTGCCCTGCCGACCACGCCCGCTATAGGCCGTGGGTCACTGTCGCCCACGGCGGCGCGATAGACGCAAAGGCCCGCTGAGGATCGGCGCGCTAGGGACAACAGCTTCGCTGCCTGAAGGAAGCTATTGCCGACAAGCGCTCGCGCAGCCATTATCAATCGGAGGTTGAGTCCAGATTTCACAGGTTCGGGAGCCGCATGAACGAAGCAGGCCTGCTTGCCACGCTCAAATTCGACACGCGCGAATTGCCGGTCGAGCATCAGTTCGAGGCATGGCGCACTTTCCACTCCTCGGTGATCGACGTTTCCATCAGCCCCGAGGCGCGGCAGGGCTTCATCTTCGAACAGCAGGTCTGGGACCTAGGCAAGCTTGCCTTCACCTCTTCGCGCATGCCAGGCCCGAAGGTGCCGCGCAATTGGCACCATTTTGGCAAGGATCCGCTCGACCATTGGTGCTTGGTGCTGCCGGAGAGCGCAATGCACGCTGCGCAGGATCCGAATGCGCCGCCACGTCAGGTCCATTTCCGCTCGCTCGGCCGCCCCTATGACGGCGCTGCGGCGGATTCGAGCGTATCGACCGTCTACATCCCCCGTGACCTGCTGCGTCCGCTGGCTGGCGTGCTCGACAAACATCCCGGCAGCGTCGGGCCTGATGGGCTGGGCGGGTTGCTCGCCGACTTCTTGGTCTCGTTCGAACGCCGGCTGCCACACATACCGGCGCATGAGGTGCCCCATGCCGTCGAAGCAATGCGCGCGATGATTTCGGCTTGCCTCGCCCCGACCGCCGACCGCGTCGCCGAGGCACAGGACCACATCGCGGCCACCATGCTCGAGCGGGCGCGACAGATGATCCACAAGGAGTTGCAAGCTCCCGATCTCGGACCGACAAAGCTGTGCCGTCAACTCGGTATTTCACGCTCCAAGCTATACGTTCTTTTCGAGCCGTTGCATGGGGTGGCGCGCTACATCCAGCGGCAGCGGCTACTGGCGGCCTACAAGGAACTGTCCGATCCAAACTCGCTGACCAGCGTCTCCAGGATCGCGGAAAAACTCTGTTTCGCCGATGCCGCTACGTTCAGCCGGGCATTTCGAAGCGAGATGGGCTGCGCACCGAGTGAGGTCCGGGCCGCCGCTGCCATAGGCCTGCCCCTGTCGCCAAGGCGGCTGCCGCTCAAAGTGCTCGACGAGGTGGTGAGCCTGGGCGAAATCCTCCAGTATCTGCAGACATAGGGCGCAGGAGGCACCGTGGGCCGTTTTTCCAGCAGCTCGGTGCAGCGCTATCTGATGGACGCAATGCGTACCAATGGGATTCCTTGCCGATCACAAGCGGCCTCCGATCGCCTATACTGACGACAGATATTCCGATTGCGCGGGACATTCGGTTCGGACGCATGATGGCATGGCATCTTGCCCCGACCACACCAGTCGTCCCAAGCGAGCGGGCGGCAGCTGCCAGGTCTGCCGCCCGCGCTTCTTCCTTGCGATCTGCTCCGCCATTTGCGTTAGCATAGGCCGTTCCCTCGGCAACGACATGACGGGTATCTCCGACATGGGCCTCGGCTTCGCCATCGCGGTTACACACTCATTTCCGGGACGCAGCGACTAGAGTTGGGATTTCCTGCCCATCACGGCCATGTCGGCATCGGCTAGATTTCGACAATGGGCGCTTGGGCCCGAGACGTCGACTTCAGCCGGAACGAAACACGATGAAGAAGCTCGCATTGGCAATGATCTGCACGGTCGCACTGGCAGGCTGCACCACGACCGAACGGGATGTGGGCACGGGTGCGGCACTCGGCGCCGCGACGGGCGCTGCAATCCACGGCTCTACAGAAGGTGCGGTCGTCGGCGCAGCCGTTGGTGCCACCGCCGGACTGCTGGTTCGAAATCTGCGCAACGGCTATTGCCAATATCGAAATCCGCGCACCGGACATCTCTACACGGCGAGGTGCTGAGGTGCCGGCGACGTGACCTCGGCCAGTTTCTGAACACAGCAATCGACAAGTTCGCGACCTCAACGTCTGTACTATTGCGCAAATGGATGACAGCCTCACCAAAGATGTCCGCTGCTCATGACATCATTCCTGGGGGCTAATGCCAGCTCGCCTGCGCTTTTCGCTGCTGTATGCGGCGCTGTTCTTTGAACTCGGCATCAACTTGCCGTTCTTTCCGGTATGGCTGCGCTCTCAACATCTCGACGATGGCCGCATCGGTATCATACTGGCTATGCCGCTTCTGGCGCGCGTGCTTGCCAATCCGGTGGTCACGGCAGTTGCCGACCGGCAGGAGCGCCTGAGCGGAACACTCCTGATATGTGCCGCAGCGGTTGCGATCGCCACGCCGCTGCTCGGGACCACAAGCACGTTCCTGCCGATCCTGTTGCTTGTCGCAGCAATCGGCCTCGCCCAGGGACCACTTATCGCCCTTTCGGATGCAGTCACGTTGCGCGCCACGCGGGCGACAGTGCCGACAGTCGACTATGGACGCGTCAGGCTGTGGGGATCCATCGCGTTTGCCGTGGCCAACATTTCCGGTGGCATCCTGCTCATGTGGTTCGAGCCGGACATGATCATATGGCTTCTCACCGCCTCGGCCCTGCTGACGGCCCTGACCGCCTTGACGGTCGCAAGGCTGCCGTCGACGCCGTATGGCGAGCGCCGCGCCTCCCGACCAGCCGGCAGAGCCGGCCTGCTTATCGTCCTCGTCGTGGTGGGTGCAGCCTGTGTCCAGGCAAGCCACGGGCTGATCTACGCCTTCGGAACGTTGCACTGGCAGTCTTCGGGCATTGGCAAGAGCATGACGGGAATGCTCTGGGCGCTTGGCGTCGTGTCGGAGGTCGCAGTGTTCGCAGTCGCCGGACGCCTCGTCGGCAATGCCAAGGCGGCGATGTTCCTGCTGCTGCTGGGAGCGGCAGTTGCAACCGGTCGATGGCTGTTCATGGCATTCGACCCCAATGTCGAGTTACTCGCCGTTTTCCAGCTAACCCACGGCTTCACATTCGGCGCCACGCATGTGGGAAGCATCGTTGTCCTGTCGCAACTGGCAGCACCCGGCATGCAGGCACAGGTCCAGGGATGGCTTGCCGGCGCTTGGGCGGGCTTGATGGCATTGCTGACAGCACTCTCGGGGCAGGTCTATGCCAGCTGGGGCGAGCGGACCTATCTTGTCATGGCTGGCGTGGCAGCGACCGGATTGGTGCTGATCGTAGTGGCCGCGCTTTCCTCGGCAAGCAGCCGGCGGCAGGTGCAGGCCTTCGAGGCCTAGAGCATCTGCGGACACATTTCCCTGGAATTTTCTAGCTCTGGAGGCGCCGCAGAAGATGACCTAGGCGCTCCACCGGTTCGAGCGACGCCAGGTCGGCGACCGGCCTTGCCGGGATCGCACCAAGGCCGCGCGACCTGACTTCGCTCGGGCTATAGCCGAACTCACGCCGGAAGGCCCGGCTGAATTCCGCTCCGTCGTTGAAGCCGCGCTGCTCGGCGATCTCGAAGATACGGCGGGTCTCGGTCGGGTCGGCAAGCTTGGAATGAGCATCGACAAGACGGCGGTGCAGGATGTAGCGCATGACCCCGCCGCTGGGCTCGAACAGCCGGTACAGCCTGGTGCGCGAAATGCCGAGCGCTCGACACAGCATGTCGTTGTCGAGGCTCGGATTGTAAAGATTGGCATTGATGTATTGCCGCGCCCGCTCCAACAACATGTTCGATATCGGCGCCCTCGCCTCATCGAGATGATCGGGCGAAGGTGTGATGCAGGCCAGGATCATGGCTCGCGTCGCCGCTGCCACGCCGGGAAGGTCGGCAATCGTCAATGTCGGCAGGCGCTTGGCAAGGCCAATGATGTAGTCGGCGAGCAACGAGCCCATGCCGCCACTCAGCGTCGAGAACTCCGCCAGGCTCAGCGCGCCGGAATGCTCCTGGAAGAAATCCCTCGGGATCAGCAACATCAGCATGTGGCTGTCGGTGACGTGCCCGTCGAAAGGTTGTCCCAGCGAATGGAGCTGCACCGTGCCGGCGCCGCCGTCGAATGACCTTTGGCCGGCAATGGTGCTCGCTCCCCCATCGAGGAACAGCGTCATCATCCAGTGATCGAGGGCATCCCCGCGCACATGGCCCGGCAGACCGGCGAAGTTCAGCGCTCCGGTGCTGATCGAGGTGAAGGCGAGACAGCCGAGGTCCCATATCACCTGCCTGCCGTCGATCGTTTCTGGCGAATTGCCTGTGGGCGTGAGGTCGAGCATCGTCGCAAAATTGTGCCGCCAGGCATCGAACTGATCGGCGCGCGCCACATCGTCGGTCGAAAACTCGAAATGGGGAATGGGCCCGTCGTGCTGACCGGCCGAGGCGAGAAAACCGTTCGGGTTCTCCTGCGCAAAGCTTGTACCAACTGCAACCATGCCAACCCCCTCTTGGGGACGTGCACGCACGTCCCGGTGGCGTTTTCAGGTGCTGTCTGCGGCTGGCTTGAGACTTACGTCCCTGCTCAAGCTGGCGCGGACACACCTGCAGTCATGATCCTTCGCGTTCACATATCATAGCGCGCGCGAAGGTTTGTTCAACGAGGCCGGAAAATGACAGTTAATGCCGATGGTTGGCCGGCTGGTGCAGCAGGCAGCGCCGACTGCCTCAATCCTTGTGTTCGGCCTGCGCTTCCAGCATTTCCGTCTTGCCGGACGCGAACAGGGCCGCGATCCAGCGCGACGACGGCGACTGGGCGCAATAGACGATGAAGGCGATCAGGATCGGCACGCCGATGAAGGCGCCCGAGATGCCCCACATGAAGCTCCAGAAGAACACCGAGAATATGACCGCGAAGGGCGAGATCGCCAGCGAAGCCCCCGTGAGGATCGGCTCGAGATAGCTGCCGATCATGAACTGGATCAGGTTGAGGCCGACGAACACCACAAAGGCCATCTGCCACGATTCGAACTGAGCGATGGCAAACAGGGTCGGGAACATCGTTGCAAAGAATGGTCCGAGAAACGGAATGTAGTTGAGCGCGAAGGCAATGGCGCCCCATGCCGCCGCGAGTTCGAGCCCGGCCACCAGGGCGAAGCCCCAAACCACAAGTCCCGTCAGCACGCTGGCGAAGGTGCGCACGGCCATGAAGCGGCGCAGCTTTATGCCGATCTCGCGATTGGCGGCGCGAATGCGGGCGCCATATGGCTGGGCCGCGGAAGATTCCAGGCGCCGGTTGAAATCCTCGACTTCGAGCAGGCCAAGCATCACCAGCACGAAGACCAGCAGTGCCAGCCCGGCGAAGCTGTTCAGACGACCGGCGACGCCCTGGGTGAAGCCAACCAGCCAGTTGACGTCGAAACGATCGGCGAGCGGACCGGCAACGGCGACGCCGCGCTCCTCCAGCCACTGGGTCCAGTCGACGTAGATCGCCTGGAAACGGCTGGCATTGACGAACAGCCATTGGCCGAGCCGGCCGAAGCCCCAGACCACCGACGAGCCGACAGCAAGCACGATGGCGATCGTCGCGCTGAGGGTGATGAACAGCGCCAGCAGCCGTGGCAGGAACCGCTGAAGCGCTGCCTGGATCGGCCAGACCAATGCGATGATGAACAGCGAAACGACGAGCGGAACGAAGATCGAATCCCCAACCCGCAGCAGTGCGAGCACCAGGATGCCGGTAGCAAGATATACGTTCATGCGGCCGTCGCCCCGTGCCTGCTGCCCATTGCCCAATTTCAACTGCCTCGATCGGATCATTTTGATGCACTGCCGTCAACGGCAGCCGCCTTGATGCACGACGCGGAAGTTGTCGGCACGCGCCAGACAGCTGTTGGAGAATGTGCGCCACCTGGCACCGTTGACGGCGCAGACCGGCATGTAGATCGCTGGGCACGCAGTCTGCTGCTCGGGCCTGCGGCATTGGCCGTTGTGGATCACGCGGAAGCCGTCGGCGCGGGCCATGCAGGAATTGGAGAAGGTTCGGGTACGGTCGCCACGCTGTCCGCAGACAGGGGCGTATTCGAAAGTGCATGCCTGCGGACGCGACGGTCCGGGACCGGGTCCGGGCGACTGGGGAACGCAGGCCGTCAGCATGCCCAGCGCCATGAGCATCAGTGCGACAGGATTTGCAAGCAGGCGGTTCATGATGGCCAACTCCCCCGTATCAAACAATCAGACGACCAGTTCCGCGCTGCATGGCAACGGATGATGCAACGGGCCGACCTGCGGCCCATTGCGACTTCCAGGTCAAGGCAATCAGCTGGCAGGTGCGGCGGAAGCCTTCTGCAAGGCGTCGCGCAAGGCCTGCTCCTTGCTATCGTCAAGCGAGGTCTTGAGCACCACGCCACCGTAGCCGGCGATCTCCTTCAGCACCTTGTCGGCGGTCATTTCCTTGACCAGAACGAACAGCGCGCCATTGCCGGGCTGCAGGCTGCCCGAAAGCTCCTTCATGAAGGCGTCGTTGATGCCGAAATCGCTCATCGCGCCGCCGAGCGCGCCAGACGCGGCACCAACGGCGACACCCAGAAGCGGGTTGAGGAACAGCACGCCGACGAGCAAGCCCCAGAAGCTGCCGGAGACAGCACCGGCGGCCGTGGTGTTGACGAGCTGGTTCAGCTTGATCTTGCCGGCATCGTTCTTGGTTGCGATGACAGCATCGCTGAGCGTGATGAGGTACTGCTTCTGCAACTCGAACAGGCGCTCGCGCACTTCTTCGGCCTTTGCTTCGGTCGGATACACGATGACGATCAGGTCGGACATGGTAACTCCTTTTGCTTCAAAACCGGATGATGCGAAGCGTGTTGCGCAGCAGCATAGCCTGCGGACAATTGCCGGGGATTAGCGGTGCGTCCCAACGCTTTGCATTGCGTTTCATTTTGAGCGCCTCGACTTAAGGTCAAGGCCTTCGCCATCAGGCGTCTCGTAGAAACTGACGCTCACGCGGGCTTCGGCCAGGCGCCGATACAACTTCTTTTTTTGAGCAATCGGCCACCAGTCGTAGAGAAAGATCTCGAGCGGCCGCCATAGCGCCACCCAGCCGACGATGATGAGGCCTTCCTCGACGAAGTGCCCGATGCTGCCATAGGATGTGACGGCAACAAACAGCTGGCCCAGCAGCAGGCACAAGCCGAGCACGGCCAGCCCGATCAGCAGCGCCCGCCGGCCCATGCGGAACTCGTCGGACAGTTCGCGCGTCACGACGCCGGCGCGGTAGTCGAAATAGTTGGACAATGACGCGCCGAGGCCACGAACCTCGGCACTGCCGGCTGCCCCCGCAGGCAGGTGGATCCTGATTTCCAGGGGCCGGTCGGCGGGCAATTCGCCGGCCCAGCCGCAAATGTATTCGTCCGCGTCCCGCGCCAGGTCGCGTTCCCGGAACGGAAACGGATCCATCGTCTCGAACAGTTGCGACACGTCCTCGAGACGGATCTCGATGGCGCCGCCCTGCCCGTCATTCGGCAAGCCGTTGGTCTCCATGCGGATGCTCAGGCAGGTACACCGGCAGGCTGGGCTGTTGCCTGCGGTGCAGGCGATGCCGGCCGTTCCTCCGGAATGCGGAACCAAAGCACGTAGAGAGCGGGCAGGAAGATCAACGTCAGAACGGCAGCCACCACCAGGCCGCCGATGACGGTGAAGGCCAGCGGCGCCCAGAACGGATCACGGATGATCGGCAGCATGCCGAGAATGGTCGACCCTGCAGTCAGAAATACCGGACGCACGCGTTCGGCAGTGACGTCTATGACGCTCTGCCAGCACATGCCGCTGCTCTCCAGCCGGCTGTCCATCTGGTCTATCAGCACCACGGAGTTTCGCGTGATCATGCCGATCAGGGCGATCATGCCGAGCACGGCGATGAAGCCGACCGGAATGTTGGTGATCAGCATCACGAGCACGACGCCGATCAAGCCGAGTGGCACCACACTGATCACCAGCAGAAGCTTCTGGATGCTCTGGAGCTGGAACATCAGGATGATGACCATGACGATCGCCATCAGCGGGATCATCTCCAGAACGGACCCCATGCCGGTCTCGGCCCCTTCGACGGAGCCGCCGACCTCGATCCGGTAATTCGGATTGTCGTGGCGCAACTGGTCGATCTTGGCTGAGGCCTGGTCGACAACACTGTCGGCCATCACGCCCTCAGCCACGTCGGCCTGCACGGTGATCGTGGTTTCGCGGTCGCGCCGCCAGATGATCGGCTGGGTGGTGCGATACTCAATGTTGGCGATGCTTGCCAGCGGGATGGTCTGGTTCGGCCCTATCGGGATCTGCAGCGAGCGCAACGTTTCGACATTGGCGCGTTCGTCGGCCGCAGCACGGGCCACCACGTTGACCAGGTAGATAGAGTCGCGGACCTGCGTGATCGGCAATCCCGACGCCGTGGCAAACAGCGTCTGACTGATGGCGGCCGAGTTCAGGCCGACGAGGCGTGCCCGATCCTGGTCGACCTCGATGACTACCTTCCTGATCGGCTCGTTCCAGTCGAGATTGGGGCTGATAACGCCGCTGACGCTGCCGACCGCGTCGGCGACCTTCCAGGCGAGGCTGCGGACACCGGCGACGTCGGGGCCGATCACGCGATACTGGACGGGCCAGCCCACGGGCGGCCCCATCTCCAGCGGCGAGACGCGGGCGATGATGTCGGGGAACTGCTGGTCGAGTTCGGCCTGCAGCCTTGCCTGCAGCCCGTCACGCGCCTCGACGCTCTTGGCGATCACAACGGCCTGGGCACGGAACGGCGCCGGCGCCTGGATGTCCATGGGCAGGTAGAAGCGGATGGCGTCCGAGCCGACATAGAAGCTCCAGTCGACGACGTCGCTGTCGGAAGCCAGCAGTTTTTCGACTTTGTCGACCTCCGCCGAGGTCGCCTGCATCGATGCGCTTTGCGGCAGCACCAGTTGCAGCATCAGTTCCGGGCGGTCGGACGGAGGGAAGAACTGCCGCTTCATCAGCGGCGCAGCGAGCAGAGCCACGACGAACAGCGCGACCGTGGCGGCGACGACGATGTAGCGCATGCGGATGCAGGCATGCAGCAGCTTCTTGAAGCCTCGCGCAAGGCCGCCCTCGCCCTTGTCCGTGGCCTTTGCGCCCGACTTCAGAACGGCCAGACCGACGATCGGCGTCAACAGCACGGCGATAAGCCAGGAGACGATGAGTGCTACGGCGATGACCACGAACAGCGAGCGCGCATATTCGCCCGAAACGCTTCGGGCGAGCCCGACAGGAATGAAGCCGGCGATGGTGACAAGCGTTCCGGCAAGCATCGGAAATGCCGTCGACGTATAGGCATAGGAGGCAGCCTTCACGCGGTCGTAGCCCTCGTCGAGCTTGGCCATCATCATTTCGACCGCCACCATGGCGTCGTCGATCATCAGCGTCAGCGCGATGATGAGAGCGCCGAGGGACACGCGTTGCAGGGCGATGCCGCTTATTTCCATGGCCAGGAAGGTCATGCACAGGACAAGCGGGATCGAGACCGCGACGGCGATGCCGGCGCGGAAGCCAAGCGCCAGGAAGCTGACGCCGAGCACGATGATGACGGCCTGCGTCAGCGAGACGGTGAAGCCCCTTATGGCGCTGGTGACGACCTCCGGCTGGCTGGCGACATGAACGAGGTCGATGCCTACTGGCAGGTCGTGCTCGAAGCGGGTCATCACCTGGTCGATGTTGCGGCCGAGTTCGAGAATGTCGCCGCCCGACGCCATGGAAACGGCAACGCCGATGGCGGGCTTTCCCTTGACGCGGAACATCGGCTGGGGCGGATCGACGGTGCCGCGCGTGACGGTGGCGATGTCTCCCAGCCGCACGAAACCCGAGGCCGTCGGTATGTTGATCTCGCGGATGTCGTTTTCGTCGCGAAGGTCGCCCGACACTTCGAGGATGGTGCGGTCGGCCGCCGACGTCATGGTGCCGGCCGGCATCACCGCATTCTGCGCCTGAATGGTGCTCATCACCGTTGCAGGGCTGATGCTCAGGCTCGCCAGACGCTGGGTCGAGAACTCGATGTAAATGGTCTCGTCCTGCGTGCCAAGCATCTCGACCTTGCCGATATTGTGGACGCGCAGCAGCCGGCTGCGCGCCTCATAGGCCCAGTCGCGCAGCTCGCGATCGCTGAAGTCGGTCGACTGCAGCGCATAGATGATGCCAAAAGTGTCGCCGAACTCATCGTTGAAGAAGGGGCCGCGCACGCCTGATGGCAAGGTGGCCTGGATGTCGCCGACCTTCTTGCGGACCTGGTACCAGATGTCTGCGACCTCGTCCGGCGCGGTCGAATCCTGGAGCGAAACATAGATGATCGACTGGCCGGCACTGGTCAGGCTGCGCAGCGTGTCGAGTCGCGGCACTTCCTGCAGCGTGCGCTCCAGCCTGTCAGTCACCTGATCGACCGTCTGCTCGATGGTGCCGCCCGGCCAGACCGCGTGAACCAGCATGGTCTTGACGGTGAAGTCGGGATCTTCGCTGCGACCGAGGTTCAGGAATGAAAATGCCCCGGCGATGGCGCCGAGGACCATCAGGAAGACGATGAGCCCTTGCCGCTTGATGGCCCATTCCGACAGGTTGAAGCCGCCCTCGTTCATTTGCCGGCACCGTTGAGGAGGCGCACCGCCATATCGGGGCGAAGCTGCTGAACGCCGGCCACCACGACATTGTCGCCGTCCTGCAAGCCCTTGGCGACGAGGAAATCGCTTGTCTCGAAGCGCTGCACCTCGACCGACACCAGCTTGGTGGTGTTGGTCTTGGGGTCGACCACCCACACCGCCGGCTGGTTGCCCTGGTTGAACAGGGCCGTCATCGGCAGCCTGGCAACCGGGTCTCCGGCAACCTGCACGGTACCGCGCACGGCGCTGCCGAAGCGGAAATCGTCAGGCGCGGCCTCAAGCCCGACCCGGACCGTGAAGTTGCGCGTCACCGGATTGGCGACGGGCGAAATCTCGCGGACGGCACCGATTGCCTTGCTGTTCGGATTGCTGAGCAGGCGTGCCTCGACGCGGACATCGCGGCTGGCCGACTGGATGGTCGCCTCCGGCACCTGGAAGACGGCGTCCTTTTCGACGAGTTGCGCGACGCGCACGATCATCTGTCCACCACCAATGACCTGGCCGACATCTGCGCCCACCGCGGTGACCACGCCGGCGGCATTGGATTTCAGCACGCGGTTGTCGAGATTGTTCTGGGCGACGCGCACTGCGGCCTGCGCCGCGTCGACACCCGCCCGTGCTGCGTTTGCCTGGGCGGTCGCCGCATCAAGTGCAGCCCGGCTGATGGTGCGCGGATAAAGCTGTTCCTGTCGGCTGCGCGTCTGGTCGGCATTGTCGAAGTTTGATTGCGCCGCAAACAGATTGGCCTCGGCCTTGCGCACGGCATCCTGCGCGTCTTCGGTATCCAGCCGCGCCAGCACGGCGCCTACCTCGACACGGTCGCCGACATCCACGTCGCGCTCCCTGATCTCACCGCCCTGCCGGAACCCGAAATTGGTTTCGGTGCGCGGCTGCACGTCGCCGACGAGTGAACCGAACGTATCCTCGGGGCTGAAGGAGACGGCAACCGTCTTGACCGGACGCGGCGGCAGCTCGACAGCGTCCTCGGCCCGCTGGCAGCCGGCGACAAGCAGCGAGGTTGTGGCTACGGCGGCCAGCCCAAGGAGGCGCCTGCTGTTGGAAGACGAACGTGATGCCATTTCGGGTTCCTCATCGACCCAAAACCAGCGCACGGCTTTCGCCGTACGCTGGAGGGACAAGCACAGACGATGACGCTCAGTAGTCGACTGCGTCGCGGATGATCGGGCAGGTCATGCAGTGACCGCCGCCACGGCCACGGCCAAGCTCGGCACCGGTGATGGTGATGACCTCGATGCCTTCCTTGCGCAGCAGCGTGTTGGTGTAGGTGTTGCGGTCATAGGCAAAGACGACGCCCGGCGAAGCGCAGACGAGGTTGGCGCCGCTGTCCCACTGGGTGCGCTCGCGCATGTAGTCGTTGCCGCCGGTCTCGACGACGCGCATCTTCTTGAGACCGAGCGAGTCCCGCACCGTCTCGACGAAGCTGCCCTTGTCCTTGTGCAATTCGACGCCGCCCTTGCCGTCGGGACGATATGAGAAGGCACCGATGCCGTTGACGATGTCAGGATAAAGCAGCACGCAGTCGCGGTCGGCGAAGGTGAAGACGGTGTCGAGATGCATCGCCGCGCGCAGCTTGGGCATCGCCGCAACGATCACGCGCTCGGCAGCCCCCTTCTCGAACAGCGCTGCCGCAACCTGGCTGATCGCCTGGCGCGAGGTGCGCTCGCTCATGCCGATGAGCACGTTGCCCTTGCCGATCGGCATGACGTCACCGCCCTCGAGCGTGGCGAGACCCCAGTCCTTGGTCGGGTCGCCCCACCAGACATTGACCTTGCCTGCAAAGTCGGGGTGGAACTTGTAGATCGCGGTGGTGAGGATCGTCTCTTCGTGACGCGCCGGCCAGTAGAGCGAGTTGAGCGTCACGCCGCCATAGATCCAGCAGGTGGTGTCGCGGGTGTAGAGCGTGTTGGGCAGCGGCGGCAGGAGGTATTCGTTGACGCCGGCAGCGTCGCGGATCAGCGCCAGCTGCTCGCCGCCGATGGCCTCGGGGAATTCATGGGTCGAGAGGCCACCGATCAGGGTTTCGGCGAGCTCGCGATTGGTGAGCCCTTCAAGATAAGAGCGGACCTCGTCGAGCAGGCCAAGGCCGATCTGGTTCGGCGAGACCTGATGGTCGAGAATCCACTTCTTGGCCTCGGGATTGGCAACCGTTTCAGCAAGCAGGTTGTGCATTTCGACCACTTCGACGCCGCGGTCGCGCATCTTGGTCATGAAGTCGAAATGGTCGCGCTTGGCGTTGTCGACCCAGAGCACGTCGTCGAAGAGGAGATCGTCGCAATTGGAGGGCGTCAGACGCTGGTGCGCCCGGCCGGGCGCACACACCATGACCTTGCGAAGCTGGCCGACTTCGGAATGAACGCCGAGAGGAGTGTTGTTTGTCATGACGTTTCTGCCTTTCTGTTCAATGTGTGATGGTGCCGGTCAGCAGACCGTAGGCGCCGACCAGTCCGGCAATCAGGGTGACGGCGAACACAACGAGTTCGGTTGAGGTGAACAGCTGCAGTTTCTGTTCACGGCGTGCCCAGAAGTAGAGAATGGTGCCCGGTACGAAGAGGACGGCAACGAGCAGCACGTATTTCAGGCCTGCGGCGATGAACATGAAGACCGTGTATATCGCCGCGATCCAGGCGATGACCTGGTCCCGGCCGCGATCGCCCGGAGATGTTTCGTAGCCTTCTCCACTGCGCGCGATCAGGATGCCGTAGCCTGCGACCAGCAAATAGGGCAGCAGCGCCGTCACGCTCGTCATGTCGAGCATGAAATTGAAGGCGTCGCGGGACCAGTAGGTGGAGATCACGAACAGCGACACGACGATGTTCGTCAGCCACAGGGCGTTGGCCGGCACCCGATTGCCGTTCTGCGCGGCAAAGAGCTTCGGCATGTCATTGGACTTGGCGGCGGCAAAGAGCACTTCCGCGCAGATCAGCGACCAGGCGAGGTAGGCGCCCAGCACCGACACCAGCACACCGATGGAAATGAAGACGGCACCCCAATGTCCGGCGACGGCCTCGAGAACGCTCGCCATCGAAGGCTGCTGGACGCCTGCGATCGCCGATTGCGGCATCGATGCGTAAGGCAGCAAGGTCACCGCCACCATCAGGCCGGTGACGCCGACGAAACCCAGGATCGTCGCCCTGCCGACGTCGGAGCGTTCCTTGGCGAAGCGTGAGTAGACGCTGGCGCCCTCGATGCCGAGGAAGACGAAGACGGTGATCAGCATGGTGTCGCGCACCTGAGCGATCAGCGACTTGGCCGGCATGTCTGCGCCGCCGAAGAAATTCTCGGAGAACTGGGTGTAGTTGAAGGCGAAGACCAGCACGAGGATGAACACCAGGATCGGCACGATCTTGGCAATCGTGACGATGGTATTGATGAAGGCGGCCTGCTCGACGCCGCGCAGGATCATGAAATGGAAGGCCCAGATGCCGATCAGCGACACGATGATCGCGGTGGCGCTGCTGCCGTCGCCGAAGGCGCCGGGAAAGAACCGCCCCAAGGTCGAACCGATCAGGACCCAGTAGAAGACGTTGCCGAGGCAGCTGCCGAGCCAATAGCCGAAAGCCGACAGGAAACCCATGTAGTTGCCGAAACCCGCTTTGGCATAGGCAAAGACGCCGGAGTCGATGTCTGGCTTTTTCTCGGCCAGCGCCTGGAACACCCGCGCCAGCATGTACATGCCCGTTCCCGCGATCGCCCAGGCGATGATGGCACCGAACGGACCTGTCGCAGCCCCGAAACGACCGGGCAGGTTGAAGATACCGGCGCCGACCATCGATCCCACGACCATGGACGTAAGTGCAAACAGCGACAGCTTCTGATTATCGCTTGAAGCCATGGTCCTTTTTCTCCTGTCAGCGAACCCAGGTTCGCGATCGAGATGCGAATGAAATTCAAGGAGAACTATAGGATTGCAGGGGTGGGGCTGTGATCAGCATGGAATCCCATGTCTATGCTCCGCGTCCCAAAGTTGTGCAGCGCAAAGGGTCGGGCAACCAAAACCGCCATCCGGAAAAGATCGCGCTTATCAAACAGATGCTCGAATGACGTACAGTTGCTTGTGAAAGTGCGCTGCCAGCCATGGCCATACCGAGCGTCTTGCGCCTGCGGCATCGCAACCACCGAGCGATGGCAGCGCCGAGGCTGCTGCCGGCCTTGCCTAGACGGCGATGAGGCCAGTGGCGATCGCGTAGATCGCTGCCACCGCTCCGACAGCCGCAACAGCGAACATCACCATCTCGGCCGGCGTGAACACCCTGCGCCCCTGCTCTATGCGCGCCATGAAGAAGAGGATCGTGCCCGGTCCGTAGATGGCGGCCGAGAGCAGCAAATGCTTGGCGCCTGCCGCATAGATGAGAAAGGCAGTATAGGCCAAGGCGATCGCGGCAACGGCGAACTCGCCGCGCCGCGCCGCCGGTTCTTTTTCATAACTCTCGCCGGTCCAGGCCAGCTTGAAGCCGTATGCGGCGACCAGAAAATAGGGAATGAGGATCATCGAACTGGTCAGTTCGAGCGCCAGCCTGAAGGCATACTGGGCAAAGAGCGTGAGGATCAGGAAGGTCTGGACGACAGCATTGGTGAGCCACAATGCGTTCGACGGCACGCCGTTCTTGTTCTCATGCGCGAGGAAGCGCGGCATGGTTTCATTGCGGGATGCCGTGAACAGGATTTCCGCCGCCAGCAGCACCCAGGACAAATAGGCGCCGGCAACCGAGATCAGCAGGCCGATGCTGACGAACTTGGCACCCCATGGTCCGACCACCGCCTCCAACACGCCGGCCATGGACGGGTTGCGCAGGGCAGCGAGATCGGGACGCAGCATGACACCATAGGACAGGATCGTCACCAGCACGAGCAGGCAGAGAACGCCGAGAAAACCGAGCAGCGTCGCCACGCCGACGTCGCGACGGTTACGGGCGTAGCGCGAATAGACGCTCGCGCCCTCGATGCCGACGAAGACGAACACCGTCACCAGCATCGTCCCCCGGACCTGGCTCGCAACGCTGCGCAGACTAACGTCCTCGCCGCCCCAGAAGTTTGCGGCGAAGATGTCGGCGCTGAAGCCGTAGACGACGAAGACGATGAACAGGAAGATCGGGATAATCTTGGCGAAAGTGACGATGGTGTTGATCGCTGCCGCTTCCTTGACGCCGCGCAGGATCAGCGAGTGCACGGTCCACAGCAGCATCGACGAAATGACGATGGCCGTGATGGTGTTGCCGTCGCCGAACACCGGAAAGAACAGCCCGAGCGTCGACTTGATCAGCACGAAATAGGAGACGTTGCCGAGAAGTGCGGCCGACCAATAGCCGAGAGCGGAGAGGAAACCGAGATAGTTGCCGAAACCGGCCTTGGCATAGGCGTAGATGCCGGCATCGAGATCGGGCTTGCGGCGCGACAGCGTCTGGAAGACGAAGGCCAGCATCAGCATGCCGACGCCGGCGATGGCCCAGGCGATCAGCGCGCCGAACGGTCCTGTCTCGCGACCGAAGGCCTGCGGCAGCGAGAAGATGCCAGCGCCGACCATCGAGCCGACGACCATCGCCATCAGGGTCCAGACCGAGAATTTCTGCTGAGTGGCTGAGTTCATCGAATCGTGTCGTCAACAATTGTTTTGGCCGGCGGCAGCCCCAACAAGTCCCTCCGCCCTCAGAGCAATCTAGCCCGAGCCCGGCGGCCATGTGATTGGCATGGAATCCCGAGGATATGCTTGGCGTCCCAATCCTTGGCCTCGGTCCGTTTCGCCCGTTGCCGCCACGCGGATTTGCTGCTTCTGATCACGCGTAAGCTTGCTGGATCGAGGCATGTCGGCGAAGCGTCTGTTTTCCGTTCTGTTGATGGCAGTGCTGCTCGCCGGCTGCGGCGGCCCCCGCGCCGTGCTTGGCCTAGGCGTGACGACCGACAAGGCCGCGTCAGCGGCGGTTGTTCCCGTCTATGTCGCCACCACACGGGCCCGATCCGACAACCTGTCGCTGCCCTATTCGGCCGAGCGCTCGCAGACGCTCAATTTTGCAAAGCTCGACATCGGCATACCCAGGAACCATGTGCCCGGCGATGTCGAGAAGACCGGCCGGACGCCAGATCCGGCCAGGCATTTCGTGGCGCAAAGCTACCAGCAGATCGCCAGCCGCAAGCAATTCGTCACCCAACTCGATGCCGCCCTGGCCCAGCGTCCGCCGCAAGAGCGCGAGATCTTCATCTTCGTGCACGGCTACAACAACAACTTCGCCGACAGCGTCTTCCGGGCCGCACAGATCGCCCATGACTACAATGTCCGCGCATTGACACTGCACTATGCCTGGCCCTCCGGCGGTTCCTTGCCGCTCTATGTCTACGACCGCGACAGCACGGTGGTGGGGCGCGGCGGTCTGGCGGAGACGATCGAGATCGCGGCCCAGACCAAGGCCAACCGCGTGATCCTCGTCGGCCATTCGATGGGCGCCTATGTTGTCATGGAGGCACTGCGGGAACTGGCGCAGACCGGCCGTAGGCAAGCCCTCAAACGCCTCGGCGGCGTGGTGCTGGCAGCACCCGATATCGACATCGACGCCTTCCAGAGCCAGGTCCGCGACATCGGCGAATTGCCCATGCCCTTCGCCATCGTGGTGTCGCGCCGTGACCGCGCGCTTAGCATTTCCCGGCGCATCGCCGGCGGCCACCCACGCGTCGGCAGCGGCTCCGATATCGCGCTGTTGCAGCAGAAAAACATCACCGTGCTCGACGCCTCCCAGGTCGATGGCGGGTCGCACAACATCTTCGCCAGTTCCCCGACATTGATCGCCTTTGCCGGGCAAAGCGGGCTGCTGCGTCGGTTGATCGAAGGCGGCGACGCCAGCGCCGGCGAGACCCTGTTGGCCGATGGCGGTTCGGCCATCGAAGGTGCCGCAGCACTCGTTGTCTACCTGCCCAGCCGAATCCTCGGCGGCGTAGCACTTGCGGGTCGCCGATGAGCGAAGGGCAAAGGATAGGTGGCCTACCGGTGCTTTGGCTGCTGCTCTTCATCCTCTGGCTGATCGTCAACGCCTCGTTGGCCACGCCCATCCTCGTCACCGGCGCCATCATTTCCTTTGCCATCGCCTGGATCTTCGCGCGCCGCAGCAAAGTCTGGCACATCGCCGTCACACCGCGCAGCGCCTGGCACTTCCTCGTCTATACCGGCGTCTTCTTCACCGAGCTGGTGAAGGCCAATCTCAGCATGCTGCGCTACGTCTATGCGCCGCGCATCGACATCCACCCCGGCATCGTCAAGGTCCGCATTCGGCTGAAATCGCCAATCGGCAGACTGGCGCTGTCGAACTCGATTGCGCTGACCCCGGGTTCACTGGTCAT
Source organism: Aminobacter sp. MET-1 (assembly GCF_026521175.1). Taxonomy (NCBI): domain Bacteria; kingdom Pseudomonadati; phylum Pseudomonadota; class Alphaproteobacteria; order Hyphomicrobiales; family Phyllobacteriaceae; genus Aminobacter; species Aminobacter sp. MET-1. The sequence continues at coordinate 19,020 of NZ_JAMSHL010000029.1, forward strand.
GGATGTCAGGGGCGAAACGATGTTCGTCCACTGGCTCGACGTGAGGGCGACCGACCCGGAGCAAGCGACAGAAATGATCGTGGCTCCGTTCGAAAAGCACCTGGAGGCGGTCTTTGGCTGACCTGCTGCTTCAGATCGCCGGCGTGCTGATCTTCTTTGCCATCGTCTTCGGCGTAGCACGGCTGGTGATCGGCCGGACGGCAGTCGACCGTGTCGTCGCCATCGACATGCTGACGGTCGTGTCGATTGCACTGATCGCACTCTACGCGCATGTCTCGGGCCGCTTCGTCTACATCGACGTCGCCCTCGTCTATGGCCTGCTCAGCTTCCTCGCAGTGCTCGCCATCGCCCGCTTCCTCGAAAAGGGGCCGTGACGATGCTCGAGCTTCTCGTCATCCTGATCTGCGGCAGCATCCTCGTCAGCGGCGTGCTGGCCGTCTGGCTCGAAAACCTGATGGCGGCGATGGTCAGCGCCGGGCTGGCGAGCCTGTTCGCCGCCGTCTCCTATGTGCTTCTCGCCGCCCCCGATGTCGCAATGGCCGAGGCAGCAATCGGTTCGGGCCTGTCGACCCTCATCTTCCTCTACGCAATCCGCCGTACCGGCGGCGGGAGGGAGTGACCATGGAGTTGATCGGCAGCATCCTTGTGCTTGCAGGCGCCTTTTTCCTGTTCTCCGCCGGACTCGGCCTGCTGCGCATGCCCGATACCTTCACCCGCATCCAGGCCGGCACCAAGGCCTCGACGCTGGGTAACATCCTCGTTCTCGCCGGGCTCGGCTTCCATCATCCGGACTGGGCGTTCAAGCTTCTGGTCGTCGCCTATTTCGTGCTGATGACCAACCCGCTCTCGTCGCATGCGCTGTCGCGAGCCGCGCACGCCGTCCGCACGCCGATGGCGCCGTCGACCATGGTCGACGCGCTGCGCGAGGAGGACGACCGGCAAGGCAACGGGAACGCACCATGAAGACGATCTTCTCCCTACTTGCCGTACTGCTGTTTGGCGCAGTCTTCGGCGGCATCGTCGGCGGCTATGCGGAACGCGAGAGCGTGTCCGCGCTCGCGGAACAGTATCTAACCATGGTGCCGCGCGACCTCGGCGCGCCCAATGTGGTGACCGGCATCCTGATCACCTATCGCGGCTTCGACACGCTCGGCGAAGTGGCAGTGCTGTTCATGGTCGCGGCCGGCGTCGGCGTGCTGCTCGGCGGCAAGGATAGCGCGACGGCGGCTGATCCCGGGATGGAGCCACGTCGTCCGAGCGAACTGGTCGGCAATGGCGCGGAAATCATCCTGCCGCTGATCTTCCTGTTCGGCGCCTATGTCATCAAGAACGGCCACCTCTCTGCCGGCGGTGGCTTCCAAGGTGGGGCGGTGGTTGCTTCCGGGACCATGCTTTTGATGCTCGCCTTGCCGGCAACCAAGCTCAACCACGGCTTTCTCGGCGTGACGGAATCGCTGGCCGGTGTCGTCTATGTCGGCATCGGCATCCTCGGGCTGATCTTCGCCGCCGGCTTCCTCGACAGCCACATCCTGCCACTGGGCGAGTTCGGCACACTTGTCAGCGCCGGCGCCATCCCGATCATCTCGGCGCTGCTGGGCGTCAAGGTCGGCGCCGAACTCAGCGTCATCATCGACCGTTTTCGAAACTGAACGGGGACGATCATGGGCCTGCCTGTCTCCACGCTTCTCATGACCACCGGCTTCCTGCTGGTGCTGATCGGCATGTGGGGCATCCTGCGCCACCGCAACATCCTGCGCATCATCATCGGCTTCGGCCTGGTCGACACCGGACTGCACATCGTCATGGTGGCGACCGGCTACATTACCGCCGGCACGGCGCCGATCATCGACGCAGCGCTAGGGATCGAGCAGGCGACCACGCGGGCAGTCGACCCTGTGCCCTCGGCGCTGGTGGTCACCGCGATCGTTATCGGCTTCTCGGTCACCGCCATCATGCTGGCCTTCGCCATCCGCATCCATGATGCCAGGAAAACGCTGTCCATCGACGCGCTGACGGAGTCCAAATGGTAGAGGCGCTGTTCCAGCCGCTGAACATCTTCCTGCTCGGCCTCGGCGGCGGTTTCCTCATCCCCCTGCTCTACCGTATCGCCAAGCCGCTGCCGGCGCTGGCCTTCATTGCCGCCCTCTGCGGCATCGCCGCGATCTCTGGCATCAATTTCTGGGCGCTGCGCAACGGCCAGCCGGCCATCGAGGTCTATACGGCCGGCGCCACGCCACCCATCTCGATCAATCTGCGCTTTGGGGTTTGGGAAGGCTTCTTCACCTTCTGCGTCAACGTCGCAGCACTGCTGGGCGCCTGGCAGCTATGGCCGCGGCTCCGCGACAGCTACGCGGCACTGCTGCTCTACCTGATCCTCGTCATGGGCATCAACGGCATGGTGATGACCCGCGACCTGTTCAACCTGTTCGTCTTCCTGGAGATCGTGTCGATCGCGACCTATGGATTGCTCGGTCTCGAGCGCAACCCGGCAACGCTGGCGGCAAGCTTCAAATACATCATGGCGACGGTGCTTGCCTCGTCATTCCTGCTGCTCGGATCGGTGCTGCTCTACCATGTTACCGGAACGCTCAACATCGACGAGTTGATCGCACGGCGCGAGTTCATCGCCGGGCCTATCGGCACCACGGCGCTGGTCTTCGTCCTCGCCTGCCTGATTCTCGAACTGAAGCCGTTTCCGGCCAATGGCTGGGGGCTCGACGTCTATGAGACAGCGCCTGCAGGCATCGCCGCGCTGGTATCGGTCGGTGTGTCGGCGGGCGTGTTCTTTGCGCTGCTCAAGCTCCTGCCTCTGTTCGAAAGCCACCTCTCGCTTATAGCGGTGGCGGGTGGGGCAACCTTCCTGTTCTCCAATCTCGCCGGGCTCAAGCAAACCAACGTGCAGCGCATGCTCGGCTACTCCTCAATCGCCCAGATGGGGCTGATGATGCTGGCGCTGGCATTGCTGCAGAAGCAGGGAGCAGCAGCCTCCATGCCGCTGGTCATCGGCGGCTTATTCGCCAATCACCTCTTCGCCAAGGCCGGATTGTTCTGGCTGGCCGGTGCGGTACAACGCCAGGAGGTCGCCGATTGGTCGGCGATTGCGGGGCGGCCGCTCGTGCTGCTCGTCTTCGCGCTTCTGCTTGTCGCCATTGCCGGCCTGCCGCCCTTCCCCGGTTTCTGGGCCAAGTGGGAGCTGATCATGCAGCTTTCCGGGTCCCAGCTCTATGTCTGGATCGCCCTGATCCTGCTCGGCTCGCTGCTGGAGGCGGCCTACATGTTCGGCTGGTTCAAGCAGGCGACGCGAGCCATGCCCGAAGACCTGCCTTTATCCATCACGACGCGAGGCCTGCTGCCGGCCGCAGGCAGTGCAGTGTTGCTTGCTGTCGGCAGCTATCATGGGGCGCAACTGTCAGGTGCTGCCTCGCTCTGGCTGTTTGCGCCGCTCATCGTCGGCATCGTGTTCTATGCGCTCGACTGGCTGCCGGGGCGCGTCAAATGCGGCCTGATGCTGCTGGCCGTGCTCGGCGTCGGCAACTGGCAGATATCCGGCACAACAGGCATATCCGGGCTCTTCGCCACCGTGCTTTTGGCCGGCGGTCTGGTGGTGGCGTCGGCGGCACTCTACCGGCGGGATTCCCGCCCCGGCTACTATCCGCTGATGGCGGTCCTGCTGCTTTCGATTGCCACGATGATGCGCGCGCAGACGAGCCTCGAGTTCTTCTTCGCCTGGGAACTTATCACGTTGTCGTCCTACTTCATGATCGCGCAGGGCAGGCACGCCCATCCGCATGCCCTGCCCTTCCTGCTGTTCTCGCTGACTTCAGCCTTCTGCCTGCTCGCCGGCTTTGCGCTCGCCGATGCGGCCAACGGCACCTCGCTGCTACAGGCATTCAGGACGGGCGGGACGGATGCTGCGTCCGCCTTTGCGCTGCTGGCGCTCGGCTTCCTCATCAAGGCTGGTGCGATCGGCTTCCATGTCTGGCTGCCCGGCTCCTATGCCGAGGCCGACGACGACCTCTCGGCCATGCTGTCATCGGTGGTGAGCAAGGTCGCCATCTTCGGCCTGTTCATGGTCACCTATCTTGCCATCCGCTCGCAGGCAGGACTGGAGCTTGCCCATATCATGGGCTGGATCGGCATGCTGACGACGGTGATAGGAGCTGGCCTCGCCTTCAGGCAGGACGACGTCAAGCGGCTGCTCGCCTATTCGAGCATGAGCCAACTCGGCTACATCATCACGGCAATCGCGCTGATGAGCCATCTCGGCTGGGTCACCGCGCTTTATCTCGTCGCCAACCACCTGATGGTGAAGGGTATCCTGTTCCTCGCTGTCGCAGGCGTGATCCTACGTTGCGGCACACGGCAGCTCGACAAACTCGGCGGCCTCGCTCGCCGCATGCCCGTGACCTTTGTCGTTGCGAGCGTCGCCCTCGTGTCGATGTCCGGCCTGCCGCCGCTCGCCGGCTTCGGCGGCAAATGGCTTTTGCTCAGCGCCATGGTCGACAAGGGATGGTACGGGCTCGCAGCAGCAGGCGTCCTGGCAACGCTCATCGGCCTGCTCTACATGTTCCGCCTCGCCCATACACTGTTCTTCGCCGCACCGCAGGCGGCGACCATCAACGCCCGCGAAGCTCCGGCACAGTTGCTCCTGCCGCAGGTCGTGCTTGTCGCGGCAATCCTCGTGCTGTCCTTCATGCCCAAGCTGTTCATGGATCCGGTGTCGGCGGCAATCGACCCGTATTTCGCCTCGACGCTGGTGTGGCAAGGCATGTCGCTGGAAACGATCTACGGCTACTGGAACCCGGTTCCCGTCATGGCCACCTCGATTGCCGGCGCCGGCGTGCTGTTCCTGATCGCCTGGACGGCCTACCGCCTGGATCGCGGCCGCAAAGCCGCCAAGGGCATCGCCGAATTCTATCGCTATTACATCCGCCTGCCGTTGCCATGGTCCAGACCGTTGGCAACGACATTCTGGAGCGGCGTTGCACAGTTGGGCTCGGGATCGGCCGAAACAGTCCGCAGGGTCTACACCGGCAACGGCCAGACCTACGTGCTCTATGTGCTGTTCTACGTGCTGTTTCTGAGAGCGGCAGTCTCTTAGCCCGTCCACGAGGTACACGGTAGCCGCCCTCGCGCCATCTCCGGCAAGCCCGCAGGCAAAAGCTCGCTACCGCATCGTCTGATGTTTCGCATCCTGACGATTGGCGACCGCGACGATCCAGGCGCGCAGTGCTGCGCCATGCGGTTTCTGCAGTGCGGATCGATCCCATGCCAGGAAATACGGATCGGGAAGGCGCAGCGGCACGTCGAACGGCACCACGAGGCGGCCGGAGGCTATGTCGTCGCCAGCCATGGACATCTGCGCCAGCACGAAGCCGCGGCCATTGATGGCCGCATCAATGGCAGCGCTCGACAGCGAAAACGCCATTTCGCCCGACGTCCGCCGGTAACTGATGCCCAGGCTTGCCGCCCATTCGGCCCAGGTGGGCGGCGAACGATGGTCGCTGGCCCATTCGATGCCAAGCAGCGGGCATTCGAGGATATCGGCCGGTCGCCGCAAGGGCCGGCGCTCCAGCAAGGCTGGCGAACAGGCTGGGACGACCCAGTCGGTGAACAGCGCGGCGTAGTGGTCGTATTCACGCATCTTGGCGCCGTAGGAGACGCGGAAATCGACCTGGTCTTCGCCGAACCTGACTTCGGGTTCGGCGCCGATCAGCCGCACGGTGGCGCCAACATTATGGGCCTGCCAGTCGAACAGTTGCGGCGCGAGCCATTTGCTTGCAAGCGAAGGCAGACAGGACACGGTCAGAGCACTTTCCGAACGGGCTCGATCGAGCATGTTGCCGGCTTCGCGAATGCGATCGAAGCCGTCCGAGATCGCTGCATGATACCGGCGCCCAAGCGAAGTCATCGTCACTGTGCGGCCGCGCCGTTCAAGCAGCGAGGCACCGAGTTCGTCTTCGGCCTTACGGATTTGTTGGCTGACGGCGCCCGGCGACACGCCGAGTTCGTCGGCCGCGGCGGTCACGCTGCCAAGCCGCCCGAAGGCTTCGAACGCCTGGATGGCGCGCATGGGTGGCGAGTTTTTCACGTTCATCTGGTCCGGCGGATTCTTGTTTTAGTTTTTCTAAAATAGAACACAGCTGCAAGCCCTTTTTGCGTACCGGCACCTTCGCTAGCGTCCTCCCATCAAAACGAGGTCTCGACGGAGGAAGCGGCCATGTTTCTCAGGAATTGCTGGTACGTGGCAGCGTGGGACCATGAGGTCGGCCATGGCGAGCTGAAGCCGACAAAAGTTCTGGGCGAGGACATCGTCCTGTACCGCAAGACCGACGGCGTGGTCGCTGCCCTCGAAGACGCCTGCCCGCACCGCAAGCTGCCGCTGTCGATGGGCCGCATCAAAGGCGACAATGTCGAATGCGGCTACCACGGCCTGACCTTCGACTGCACCGGCACCTGCACCCGTGTTCCCGGTGCCGAGAAGATCCCGCATGTCGCCCAGGTGCGCAGCTACCCGATATCAGAGCGCTACGGCCTGCTCTGGGTGTGGATGGGCGATGCAACCCAAGCCGACCCGGCCAAGATCTTCGAAGTCGATCACTGGGGCGATCCCGCCTGGGGCGTGAACCGCGGCGAGTCAATGACGCTCGACTGCAACTACCTTTACATGACCGACAACCTGCTCGATCCCTCGCATGTCGCATGGGTGCACCAGTCGTCATTCGGCAATGCGGCGGCCGAGGAAGCGCCGCTTGAAACCACAGTCGGCGAGGATGGCGTCACCGTCTGGCGCTGGATGATCAATGTCGAGCCAGCGCCCTTCTACGCGCCTTACCTGAAATTCCCGGGCAATTGCGACCGCAAGCAGCACTACGAAGTCCGCTACCCGAGCAATGCCATCATCAAGGCGATCTTCCTGCCGGCTGGCACAGGTGGCGAGGGCAAGCCCTACCATGAAGACGTCTTCCTCATGGACAGCTACAATTTCATGACCCCGGTCGATGAGAACCAGACCAAATATTACTGGTTCCAGATGCGCAATTTCGCGCCCGACGACGCCGAGATTTCACGCCAGTTCGCCACGTCGGTACGCGGCGCCTTCGACGAGGACCGCGTCGTCCTCAATGCCGTGCACAAGGGCATGGCCAACAAGCGCACACCCAATCTCGACCTCAAGATCGATGTCGGCCCGCTGCGCTTCCGCCGCAACCTGGCCAAGCTGATCGCCGCCGAGGACCAGCAATTGCAGGCGGCCGAATGAACGCTTTCGCCGCCCCCGTCAGTGCGCACCGGAGCGGCTTCCGCGAGCTCAAGGTGATTGCCAAAGTGCGCGAGAGCGCCGTCATCACTTCGTTCCACCTTGAGCCGGTGAAGCCAGGAGGATGGCGTGCATTCGAGCCCGGACAGTTTCTGGTTTTCCGCATGCCGGTACCTGAGGGCAAGGAATTCGTGCTCCGGAACTACAGCGTCTCCTGCTCGCCCGAGCGCAGGGACGGCTATCGCATCACGGTCAAGCGAGAGGCAGCACCGGTCGCCGGCGTGCCGAACGGCCTAAGCTCCTGCTACCTGCATGACCAGATCGAGGTCGGCGACGTGCTTGTCGCCGAGGGGCCGCGCGGCGACTTCGTGCTCGACAGCGCCAGCCAGCGCCCGGTGGTGCTGCTCAGCGGCGGCGTCGGGCTGACCCCGCTGGTCTCGATGCTGCACGCGCTGGCGACAACCGACCGCCGGGCCTTCTTCATCCACGCCTGCGACAATGGCGAGGTGCATGCCCTGCGCGACGAGGTCGAGGCACTGGCAACCTCCCGTCCCGGCATGATCGCCCATTTCTGCTACCGCTTCCCGACAGATGCGGACAAGGTCGGCGGCCGCCACCACAGCGAAGGCGTCATCACCCGCGACCTGCTGCAACGCCTGCTGCCATTCGACGACTACGACTTCTACCTGTGCGGCCCCTCGCCCTTCATGCAGGCCGTGCACGGCTTGTTGCGCGGGCTGGGTGTCCCAAAGCAGCGCATCGCCTACGAGTTCTTTGGCCCCGCGACCCTTCTCGAGCCTGCAGCCGAGAAGCCGGTGCCCCCGCTAAAGCAAGCCTTGCCGACAGATGCTGCCGAAGGTGCGACCATTGTCGAGTTCCGCAAATCAGGCGTGACGGCCGCGTGGGACGCCAACGCGGAATCGCTGCTGGCCTTCGCCGAAGACCAGGGGCTGGCGCCTGAATTCAGCTGTCGGGCCGGCATTTGCGGCACCTGCAAGTCGCATCTCGTCGCCGGCGAGGTCGCCTATTTCGAGGAGCCGCTCGACGAACTCGCTTCAGGCGAGGTGCTGTTGTGCTGCTCCCGGCCGAAAGGGTCGGTCGTCTTGGACTTATGACGGCGGCGCGCCGCAACAGGTACGAACTCCAGGCAGAACCCAGAGAACGGAAACATTGGCGTGGACAACTCGGTCAAGACCGCTTCGAGCAACGGACTGGCATTCAATCCTGATGTCGCCGCCCTGCCGCCCTACAATGCCGGCATGAACGTCGCCATCGCCCGCTCGATTTCGGGCCGCAACGACATTGCCCGTCTCGCCAGCAACGAAAACCCTGATGGCTGCTCGCCTGCCGTATTGGCGGCACTTGCCTCGCCCGACCTGGAGCCTTGGCGTTATGCCGACCCGGCCTGCACCACCCTGCGCGGTGCACTCGGCCTCAAGCTTGGCGTCGACGCAGACAGGATCGTCATTGGCAACGGATCGGAGGAGATGATCGCCGCAATCTCGCGCGCCATACTTGTGGCAGGCGCCTCGGTGCTCACAGTGGTGCCGAGCTTCGGCCTACATGAGATCGAACCGCTGGCGCAGGGCGCGACCGTCGCCAAGGTGGCAATGACGGAAGACCTGGGCTTCGACCTTACCGCCCTCGAACAGGTGATCTCTCAAGGCCCCCGCGTGGTCTTCCTGTCGTCACCGTGGAACCCGGTCGGGCCGGCGCTCGACAGGCCGGCGCTGGAGCGCTTGATCGCGGCAGTCAGGCCGGGAACGCTGCTGGTCCTCGACGAGGCCTACTTCGAGTTTGCCGATGCGTCCTGCCCGAATGGGCTGGAGGTTCTGCGCCAGAGCAACATTCCCCATATCGTGCTGCGCACCTTCTCCAAGGCCTATGGGCTTGCTGGCCTGCGCGTCGGCTATGCCATCTGCTCCGATGCCGATCTCGCCCGCGTGGTTACCGCCGCCAAGACGCCGTTCAACGTCAATGCCGCGGCACAGGCAGCCGCGATCGCGGCGCTCGGCGACGAGGCATGGATGCAGGCTTCGGTGGCGCGGCTGCGCGGCGAGCGCGAGCGTGTTGCGGCAAGCCTCGATGCCCTTGGATTCAAGGTCGCGTCCTCCCAGACAAACTTCCTGTTCTTCGACTGCCGCGGCGACAGCGCCACGCTCGCGGCTGCCCTTCTCCAGGAAGGGATCATCGTCAAGGCGTGGCGGGAAAGGGGTTACGAGCGATACCTGCGCGCGACGATCGGCACAGCGGAAGACAACGACCGCTTGCTCCGGGCGCTGGAAAAGGCGGCGCGCCGATGACCAGCGCCACGGCCAGAGCGGAAAGACGGGAACAGACGGCGGTGCCTGCGGCGCTTGTCCTTGCAATGCGCAGCGCCATCGGCGCGCAGCATGTGCGCACAGGCGTGGCGGCCGCAATCGACCCCGGCACCCATCCCGACAATCTCGCCGCCGGCATCGTCGCATCACCTGCCTCTACCGAAGAGGTGTCGGCCATCGTCCGCCTGTGCCGCAGTCACGGCGTGCCGCTTGTGCCCCAGGGTGGCCGCACCGGCCTTGTCGGCGGAAGCGTCTCGCAGCCCGGCGAAGTGGTGCTGTCGCTCGACAGGATGAACCGTATTGAACGGCTCGACCCGGTCGAACGCACGGCCGTCGTGCAAGCCGGTGTCACCCTCGAAACCTTGCAGGCTGCGGCCCTGGAGCATAGGCTCGAACCCGGCATCGACCTTGCCGCGCGCGGCAGCGCCACCATCGGCGGCATGGTGTCGACCAATGCCGGCGGCGTCATGGCCTTCCGCAACGGCGTCATGCGCCACAGGGTACTCGGCCTTGAAGCGGTATTGGCCGACGGCACGATCTATTCGGACCTGACGCGCGTGGTGAAGAACTCCGCCGGCTACGACCTCAAGCACCTGTTCATCGGGGCGGAGGGGACGCTGGGCATCGTCACCAGGGTGGTGATGAAGCTCGAGCCTGTGCCGCTGGCGACGGCCACGGCCCTTTTCGGCCTGCCCTCGGTCACTGCAGCACTTGACCTCATCCGCCTGGCGCTCGACGGTGAGGCAGGCCAGTTGCGCGCCGCCGAGGCACTGTGGCAGCCCTACATCCAGCTGACCGCATCCGCCCAAGACTGGTCGGAGCCGGGTTTCGATCTCGACCTGCCCGTCTATTTGCTGATGTCGCTGGGCGGAGCACGGGAGGGCGAGCTGCGCGAAGAGTTCGAGCGGCTCTTCGCCGAGATCATGGAGCGCTTCGACGAAGCCACCGGCATCGTCGCCAGCTCGCAACGCCAGGAAGAAGCGTTGTGGCGGCTGCGCGAGGACACCGACGTGCTTTATCGCACGCACAAGACCGCCCCTTCCTACGACGTGTCGGTGCCCCTGTCCGAAATTGACCGTTATGTCGCAAGGATCGCCTCCGGCCTCGCAGCAGTCGAAGCCGGTCTCAATCCTTACCTCTTCGGGCATCTGGCCGACGGCAACCTGCACATCGTACTCAATCGCGCCGCCCCCCTGCCCGAGGCGATGTCGGCTGCCGTCGAACAGGTGCTTTACACCGGTCTCGCCGAGATTGGCGGGTCGTTCTCCGCCGAGCATGGTGTCGGGTCCAAGCGCATCCATGCGCTCGCCGCCACAGCCGACCCCACCAAGCTGAACCTGATGATGCGCGTCAAGGACACACTCGACAGCCACGTGCTGATGAACCCGGGAAAGGTGCTGCCACTTGCTTCACTACCTGCCAACGAGCACGGAGGCCAAGCCCATGCGTGACGTGCCCTCGCAGCGATCCTACTCGGTCGATTTCACCGAGCTACGCCAGCGGTTCCGCAATGCCGCCCAGCGCGCCGGTGCCGAACTCACTGAATATGTGCATCCGCTGCATGGCCCGGCCGGCGAAGTGCTTGCCACCGACGTGGCCCTGATCGGCCGCCGCAATGCCTCCAAGCTGATGGTGATGATCTCGGGCACCCATGGCGTCGAGGGGCAGTTCGGCTCGGCCTGCCAGGCGGCATGGCTGGAGGAAAACGCGCCGTGGCGACTGCCCGAGGACACGGCGATCCTGGCCATCCACCTCATCAACCCATGGGGCACGGCCTGGTCGCGCCGGGTCAACGAGGACAATGTCGACCTCAATCGCAACTTCATCGACTGGCAGGCATCTGCTCCAAGGAACGAGAAATACGCCGAATTGCATGAGGCGTTCGCCTGCCACGAATGGGAGGGGGCGGACCGCGACAAGGCCGATGCAGCGCTTGCCGCGGCAAAGCAGCAGCTCGGTGGCCATGCCGGGCTCGCCCCCATCGTCGAGGCCGGCCAGTATCAGTTCCCGGACGGGCTGTTCTATGGCGGCGACGGCCCGGTCTGGTCGAACCGCACGCTCAATGACATCCTCGCCACCTTCGCTGCCGAAGCGCGCCAGGCCGTGGTCTTCGACCTGCACACCGGTGCCGGTCCCTATGGCTATCCGGCCCTGCTGTCGGTTGCGGAAATCGAACATGACGGGCTCGCCTGGGGCAAGCAGGTGTTTGGTCCCGCCTTGTCCGTCGTGTTGACCGGCCAGGATGCCACCACCGATACCGGCATTGCGGCTACCGCCACCGGCTATGTCTCGGCCGCCATGCGCAAGGCCATGCCGAATGCGCGGGTGCTGCCGCTTGTGGTCGAATGCGGCACGCTCGACGGTCCCGCCGTCATGGACGCCGTCCAGGCCGACAACTGGCTGCATCTCCACGGCAAGATCGACTCGCCGCTCGGACAGCGCATCAAGGCGACATTGCGCTCCGCCTTCATTCCGGAAGACCCGGACTGGCAATGGAATTGCCTCGCCAGCAGCCTGCGTTATTTCGACCGCGCCTTTGCCGACCTGCGGGCAGTGGATGCCTCGTCCGGCGGCAAGCCCGGGCCAGGTCCGAAAGTTGCGGCCACGACCATCGTGCAGCCGCATCCGGCGGCAGCCATGCTGCGCCAGACGCCCGCGGTCGAGGTGGTCGAGCTGCACAAGAGCTTCGGCCAGCTCGAAGTGCTGAGCGGCGTCAGCCTGCAGGCAAGTGCTGGCGAAGTGGTGTCGATGATCGGCTCGTCCGGGTCGGGCAAGAGCACCTTCCTGCGCTGCATCAACCTGCTGGAACAACCCAATGGCGGGCGCATCATCGTCGACGGCGAAGAGATCCGGATGAAGAAGACGTCCGACGGGCGCACCCATCCAGCCGACATGCGCCAGGTCGAACGTATCCGCGCCCGCGTCGGCATGGTGTTCCAGAGCTTCAACCTGTGGCCTCACCTGACGGTGCTCGAAAACATCATCGAGGCGCCGGTGCACGTGCTGAACGAGCGTCGCGACGAGGCAGTCGACCGCGCCCACGCGCTGCTCAAGAAGGTCGGCCTGTCCGAAAAGCACGACCAATATCCTGGTCAGCTCTCCGGCGGCCAGCAGCAGCGCGCAGCAATTGCCCGCACGCTCGCGATGCGGCCCAAGGTGATCCTACTCGACGAGCCGACCTCGGCGCTCGACCCAGAACTCGTCGGCGAGGTGCTGCGCGTCATTCGCCAGCTCGCCGAGGAAGGCAACACCATGATCCTCGTGACGCACGAGATGCAGTTCGCGCGCGAGGTGTCGCACAAAATCCTCTTTCTCCACCGCGGCAAGGTCGAGGAAGAGGGAGCGCCGGCGGAGCTGTTCGCCAATCCGCGCTCGGAACGCCTGCGCCAATTCCTGGCGAGGACGCTCTGACCGCTGGCGCAACCACGGAGCAACCGGGCGCCAAGCCCGATGCAAAACCAAAAACGTTCAACAATGGGGAACTGAAAAATGAAACTGAAAGTCCTGTCGCTGCTCGCCTGCCTTGCCGCGGGAATGAGCAGCTCGTTTGCCAGCGAAGGTGAGCTGTCGATCGGCACCGAAGGGGCCTATCCGCCCTGGAGCATGGCGGATGCCGCCGGCAACGTCACCGGCTTCGACGCCGATGTCGGCGCGCTGCTCTGCGCCAAGCTCGAGAAGAATTGCCACTTCGTCGTGCAGGCTTTCGACGGCCTGATCCCGGCGCTGAAGGCCAAGCGCTTCGACATCATCATCTCCGGCATGTCGATCACCGCCGACCGCAAGAAGGAGATCAACTTCTCCGTCGGCTATGCCGAGCTCGCCAACATGTTCGTGGCGCCCAAGGATTCCGACCTTGCCGGCATCAAGGACATCGACACGCTGCTGAAGTCGCTCGACGGCAAAAAGGTGGGCGTCCAGGCCGGCACCACGCATGCGCATTTCCTCGAGAAGCGTGTGCCCGGCGCAGACCTCAAGACCTACGACACGCTCGACCAGATGCAGATCGACCTGGCGACGGGACGCGTCGACACGGCCTTTGCCGATGCCTCGGCGCTGCAGGACTTCCTTGCCAAGCCCGACGGCAAGAACTTCCAGTTCGTCGACGTGAAAATCCAGAGCACCTTCGATCCTTCGCTCGGCGAAGGCATCGGCGTCGGCATCGCGCAGGAAAACACCGCGCTCAAGGCCGATATCGACAAGGCGCTGTGCGCGCTGGTCGCCGACGGCTCGATCGGCAAGGCGAGCCAGAAGTGGTTCCAGACGGATATTTCCCGTCCGTGCCAGTAACGAATGTCGGGACGGCTATCCGCGCCTGATGGCGCGGGTGGCCGCTCGAGCCGCACGGCTCGGCCTTGCGGAAAACCACCAGTGACAGCTCAGGCGGTTTCGATGGAATTCAGTCTTTGGCAGGTGTGGACAGACGGCTGGTTCGGCGCGATCCTGCGTGGCGCGACGATCACCATAGCCGTAGCGCTTTCCGCCATGGTGGGCGGCTTCGTCGTCGGTGTCGTCTGCGGCCTGATCAAATGGGGTCGTATCCGGCCGCTGACCTATGTCGTCGATGCCTATACCGCGCTGGTGCGCGGCGTTCCTGAACTGCTCATCATCTATCTGCTGTTCTTCAGCTCCGTCGAGTTCGTCACTCGCGTTGCGACCGCCTTCGGTTATGCCGGCATGGCAGACAGCGGGTATGCCTTCGTTATCGCCGTCATCGCCATCGGCGCGATCTCGGGCGCCTATTCGACTGAGGTCGTTCGCGGCGCGCTGGCAGCCATCCCGCAGGGCCACATCGAGGCCGCGCGGGCGCTCGGCATCCCGGGGCTGCGCATATTCCGCCGTATCATCCTGCCGCAAATGCTGCGCATCGCCATACCCGGCATGAACAATGTCTGGCAGGTCACCATCAAGGACACGGCGCTGGTTTCGGTCGTCGGACTGCAGGAACTGATGCGTGTTGCCTTTATCGGTTCCAACACGACGCGCCACCCCTTCATCTTCTACCTCATCGCCGCGGTGGTCTATCTCGTCATCACCCTGGTCAGTCAGGCCGGCGTCGACCTGGCCGAAAGCCGGTTCCGGCTGCGCGCAAGGAAATAGCCCGATGGATCTCGAACTTCTCCAGCAAGCGGTGCCGGTCCTGCTCAAGGGGCTGCGGGTCACCTTGATGCTCACCTTCCTGTCGGTGCTGATAGGCTTCAATCTCGGCCTCGGGCTTGCGATCATGCGGCTGTCGTCGAACCGCTTCATCGCCGGTTTCGCCAAGGGCTACAGCACCGTGTTCCGCGGCACGCCGCTGCTGGTCCAGATATTCCTGTTCTATTACGGGCTCGGCCAGCTTTCCGTCGTCAAGGACAATGCCGTGCTGTGGTGGGTGGTCAGCGACGGCGCCCGCTGCGCGGTGCTGGCGCTGGCGCTGAACACAGCCGCCTACACTTCCGAGATCCTGCGCGGCGGGCTGATGTCGGTTCCATCGGGACTGGTCGAGGCGGCACAAGCCTGCGGCATGTCGCGCGTGCTGCGCTTCCGCCGCATCGAGTTTCCGCTCGCCATACGCCAGGCCCTGCCGGCCTATGGCAACGAACTGATCCTGACGGTCAAGGGCACCAGCCTCGCCTCGACCATCACCGTGCTTGAGGTCACCGGCTACGCCAAGCGGCTGATGAGCCAGACCTATGCAGTGTTCGAGGTGTTCGCCGTCGCAGGAGCGCTTTATCTGGTGATCAACCTGATGCTGATCACTCTCATCCGAACCCTAGAGCGCTACCTGACGCGCCATCAACGCTCGCGACAACCGGCCTAGGGCGTTGGAGCGGCCACCTGCGGATACAAAAAAGCCCCGGATCGCTCCGGGGCTTTTTGGTTTCACATCGTCGCCTTCAGTGGTGGGCAGCTTCTGCCATCTGTTTGGCATCTGGCAACTCGACATGGGCCTTCAGCTCCTTGCGGGAGATGTAGGTGTAGAACATGGGCACCACGAACAGCGTGAAGATCGTGCCGACGATCACGCCGAAGAAGATCACCAGGCCCATCGAATAGCGGGCGGCAGCGCCCGCGCCCGACGCCAGGATCAGCGGCACGACACCGAGCGCCATGGCGGCCGTGGTCATCAGGATCGGGCGCAGGCGGACCTTGGCCGAGGCGATGATCGCTTCGCGCGCGGTCATTCCATGCTCTTCACGTTGCTGGTTGGCGAATTCGACCAGCAGGATGCCGTGCTTGGTGATCAATCCTATCAGTGTGATGAGACCCACCTGGGTGTAGATGTTCAGCGTGCCAAGCCCGAGGTTCAACGGCACGATGGCGCCGAAGATCGACAGCGGCACCGACATCATGATGATGAGCGGATCGCGGAAGCTCTCGAACTGCGCCGCCAGAACCAGGTAGATGACGACGATGGCGAGCGCGAAGGCAATCAGGATGGTGTTGCCCTGCTCGCTTTCGAGACGCGACTGGCCGGAATAGTCGATGAAGAAGCCAGCCGGCAGAAGCGGCCGGGCGATGTCTTCGATCGTCTTCAGGCCATCGCCCGTCGTCACGCCGGGAACCGGCAGTGCCGCAATAGTCGCCGAGTTCAGCTGGTTGAACTGGTCGATCGATGCCGGCGAGGCGTTGGTGCTGATCGACACCACCGCCGACAGCGGCACCATCTTGCCGTTGACGCTGCGGACGAAGAACTCGCCCAGCTTCTCGGGGTTCTCGCGATATTGCTCGGGTACCTGCATGATGATGTCGTAGCTGTTCGAATCGCGGTCGAATTCCGCAATCGAGCCGCCGCCGACAAGCAGGCTGAGCGTCGTGCCGATATCGCGCACCGACAGGTCGAGCGCTGCCGCCCTGTCGCGGTCGATGGTGACGGTCACCTGCGGCGCGTTGAAGGACAGCGAGTTCTGCACCACGATGAAACGGCCGGAGGCCTGCGCCTTCGTCTTGATCTGCTCAGCCACCTCATAGACCTGGCTCGGATCACCCGTCGACTGGACGACCAGCGAGATCGGCAGGCCGCCACCCGCGCCGGGCAGCGACGGCGGCGCAAAAACCAGAGCCTCGACACCGCTGACCTTCGAGAGCCGGCCCTGGATGTCCTGCTGGATCTGCTTTTGCGAACGGTCGCGGTCGGCCCAGTCCTTCAGCGCCCAGACAGAGAAGCCCGAATTGGTTTCCCCGCCCATGCCGACGATCGAGAAATTCGTCTTGAGTTCTGGCAGGTCCTTGGTCAGGTCACGGATCTGGTCGGTGTAGAGGCTGGTGTATTCGCTCGTGGCATAACGTGGAGCTGTGACCAGCGAGAACAGCGCGCCTGAATCCTCTTCAGGCGCCAGTTCGGTCGACGTCTTGAAGAACATGAAAGCGGTGACAGAAACCAGCGCGATGACGACGAGAAGCGTGACCGGCCGATAGTTCAGTGAACCGGCCACCAGCCGCTCGTAGCGATTGGCGACACGCTCGAAGGTGCGGTCGACCAAGGCGGCGAAGCGGCTGTGGCTGCCAGACTTCAGGATGCGCGCCGACATCATCGGCGTGATGGTCACAGCGATGATACCCGACAGCACGACCGCACCAGCAAGCGTGACCGCAAATTCGCGGAACAGCGAACCGGTCAGGCCGCCGGTGAAGGCAAGCGGCGCAAAAACCGCGGCCAGCGTGATGGTCATCGCCACCACCGGACCGAAGATTTCGCGCATGCCCTTGAAGGCCGCCTGCATCGGCGTCATGCCCTCTTCCATGTGACGGTGGATGTTCTCCACCACCACGATGGCGTCGTCGACGACGAGGCCGATCGCCAGCACCATGGCCAGCAGCGACAGCAGATTGATCGAATAGCCCATCATCAGAAGGATGAAACAGACACCGATCAAGGACAGCGGGATGGTCACCACAGGCATCAGCACCGAACGGAACGAGCCGAGGAAGAGCAGGATGACGACGATGACGATGGCGACGGCTTCGGCGATGGTCTTGAAGACCTCGTCGATGGAGGCGCTGATCGTCTCGGTCGAATCGTAGACCATGGTAATGGTCATGCCTTCGGGCAGGCTCGCGCTGATGCCGGGCAGTTCCTTGATGACCGCAGCAGCAGTGTTAAGCGGGTTCGCCGACGGTGTTGGGAAGATGCCGATGAAGGTGCCCGGCTCGCCGTTGAAGTTGACGACCGTATCGGTGCTTTCGGCGCCGAGTTCGACATTGGCGACGTCACGCAGACGCACGACATTGCCGTTCTCGGATTTGAGCGGCAGTTCGGCAAACGCTTCAGGCGTCTGCAGCGTCGACTTCATGGTGATCGAGTATGTGACATACTCGTTCTTGGTCTTGCCGGGGGCCGACAGGAAGTTCGAGGCGTTGATGGCTTGCAGCACTTCGGCTGCGGTCAGGCCGCGTGCCGCGAGCTTCACCGGATCGATCCAGACACGCATCGAATAGTTGGCCGCGCCCAGAACCTGGACTTCGGCAACGCCCTCGATGGTCGACATGCGCGGACGGATGACACGCTGGATGTATTCGGTCAGCTCCTCGGCGCTCATGTTCGGGTTCTGCATCGCCAGGTACATGATGGCGAACTGCATGCCCGTGCCCTTGACGATCGTCGGATCCTTGGCGTCGCTCGGCAACTGGCCGCGCACCTGCTGGACCTTGGACATGACCTCGGTCAGCGCGGTGTCGGGATTGGAGCCGAGCTTCATCTGCACGGTCACGATGCTGGTCGACGGACGGCTCTGAGACGTCACGTAGTCGACGTTTTCGGTCGTCGACACAGCGGCTGAGATCGGTGCGGTGATGAAGCCCTGGATAAGGTCGGCGCTGGCGCCGGGATAGACGGTGGTGATGGTGATCACCGTCTCCTCGACCTCGGGATATTGCCGGACTGACAGATTGAAAATGCCCTGGAAACCCAGGAGCAGGATCATGAAGGCGAGGACCGTCGAGAGGACGGGGCGCCGGATGAAGATGTCAGAGAAACTCATTTCGTGGCCGCCTTCGCATCGGTCGAGGGTACGGGCGAAACCGTGTTGTCGATCTTGACCGGGGTGCCGTTCGAAAGCCTGTTCTGGCCTGCGACCACCAGTTCATCGCCGCCCGAGACGCCTTCGAGGATTTCGACGCGGCCCTGCGAGCGGCGGCCAACCTTGACGAAGATCTGCTTGACGGCCAGCGCCTGCTCGGCTTCCGGCTTGGCGTCTGCTGCCGCGGCCGGAGCAGCCGGCGCTGCCGGCGCTGCCGACGCCTGCGCTTCGGGCTTCTCAGCGGGGCGCACGACATAGACGAAGTCGCCATAGAGGCTCGAGGTCAGCGCCGTCAGCGGAACCGCGACGACATTATCTTCCTTGGGCAGCTCGACACGGACGCGGACGAACTGACCCGGGCTCAGCTTGCCCTCAGGGTTGGTGATCTCGGCGCGGACCGAAACAAGGCGGCTCTGCGGGTCGACCTTGGGGTCGATACCAATGACCGAACCGTTGAACGGCATGCTGTCGGACGAGACGCCGAAATTGACCGGCTGTCCGATCTTCAGCTGAGCGAGCTGCTGCTCCGGAACGGCGAAATCCGCGCGCATCGTCTCGAGATCCTGCAGCGTAGCAATGACGTTGCCGGGAGCGACATACTGTCCGATATCGACTTTCGGGATACCGATGGTGCCGGAGAACGGCGCACGCAACTGCTTCTGGTCGAGCACGGCCTGGAGCTTCTGGACCTGGGAAGCCGAGGTAGAGGCCGTTGCCCGCGCCGCATCCAGCGTCACGTCGGAACCAACGCCACGGCGGCGCAATTCGGTTGCCCTGTCGAGCGCCTGCTGGTCGAGATCGGCCTGGGTCTTGGCCGCCGCCAGATCCGCCTGCTGAACGGCATCGTCCAACTGGATCAGCACGTCACCCTTGTTGACGCGCTGATTGGCGGCGAACTTGATCTCCTTGACGATGCCAGTCGCCTCGACCGTCAGGTCCACGCCCTGCGAGGCGCCGACAGTACCGATCGTTTCGATGCCCGGTGTCCATGGACCCGGCTCGAC
The DNA here is from genome assembly GCF_026521175.1 of Aminobacter sp. MET-1. Classification (NCBI taxonomy): domain Bacteria; kingdom Pseudomonadati; phylum Pseudomonadota; class Alphaproteobacteria; order Hyphomicrobiales; family Phyllobacteriaceae; genus Aminobacter; species Aminobacter sp. MET-1. The sequence goes on from NZ_JAMSHL010000029.1 coordinate 38,602, forward strand.
TTTCGTGGTCGCAACCGTAACCGACGCAACGGGCATATTGGCGAAGTACTGCTTGATGCCGTTGTCACGCATGATGTTGAAGCCGACGATACCGCCGCAAACGAGGACGAGCAGCACGATAGCGATGATGAAGCGCTTGATCAAAGGAGACCCCAGTCGTTTGGAACCGCACACACCCGGACGGGTTGCGGTGCACAATGAACCCATTTTGGGAAAAACCCAAGGGCAGCGCGCTTACTGTACCGTCTGGACGGTATTGTCAATCCACGATAAAGTGAACGGCATTGGAGGTACCGTCATGTCTGGTCACAGACCGAGTTCACGCGAGAAGATCCTCGCCGCCGCAGCCGAGCTGGCCGATATCGTCGGCCCGGGCAACATCTCGCTCGACGCTGTCGCCCAGCGCGCCGGCGTGTCGAAGGGCGGCCTCCTCTACAACTTCCCCTCCAAGGCGAAGCTGATGCAGGCTCTGGTCGAGGAATATCTCAAGAGCTTCGAACAGGCCCTTGCCGCCAAGTCGGCAGACCAAGGTGCGGCCTCCCCCAACAGCCTTGCCGCTTATATCGAACTCTCCGCTGAAGAATGCCAGCACCATCAGCCCTCGGCCGCCGGGGTGCTGGCGGCACTGTCCGAAGACCCTGACTTCCTCAATCCGGTCAGGGACTTCAAGCGCAACCTGCTCGACCGGCTGAAGGCGGAAAACCCCGATACGGCCAAGCTGCTCGTGGCGTTCCTCGTCATCGAAGGCCTGCGCAGCATGAACCTGTTCGACATGGACATTCTCCATGAGGACGAACGCGACATGGCGATTTCATACCTGCTCGACGAGGCAGGCAGGGGATAAATCAGAGCGAGTTGAAAAAGCCCTTTCTAATGCAATAAATAGTTTGTATACATTTGACATGATGCAACCTGAGCGTATATGAGGTTGTCGTCATTCACGTGGCTATCCTGCCCAATACTGCGTGTAGTTCTAGTAGTCCTCATTCATGAGAGAGACGCTATATGCAGTTTAATGAGCCGCTCACGCTGGTCGTGACCGTGGATTCAGAATCCGGCCCCCGTCGCAATTCGACCCGGGCGCAACTCAAAGCGCTTGCCTGGCCCTTCACCTTCGTCGACGGGCTCACCACACAGTCTCCTGAAGTCGCCGCAATCTATGACGCAAGGCAAAACCGTCGAAAGTCGAAGCGTCCGCTAGCCCCGGCTGAAGTGGCGGCCTATGCCAGCCACCGCAAGGCGATGGGCGAGTTCCTCGCAACCGATCACAAGGTCGCGCTGATCCTTGAGGACGACTTCCATCTGATCGACCCCGGCAGGTTCGCCAGCCGCGTCAAGGCGCTGATGAAGGCGCCGGTCGTGTGGGACATCCTCAAACTGTTCGACTTCCAGGAACGACCTGTCGTGGAGTCGATACCTGTAGGCGACGTCAAAATCGTCTCGCATGGCAGCCCAACTGCCGGCATGGTCGGCTACCTGATCACACGCCGCGGTGCCCAGCGCATGCTGCGCCGTCCGACGGTATTCCGGCAGATCGACGAGGACATCAAGTTTTTCTGGGAACTCAAACTACGGGTGCTGTCCGTGCAGCCCAACCTCATCGCCGACATTGGGCACGAACTCGGCGGCAGCCTGATCGAACCCGAACGCCTCGAGGTCAGGAAGCAGCGAAGCTGGGTGATTTCGCTGAAAGGGCTTGCGCACACCGGTTTGCGCAAACTCAATTATCGGCGTCACCGCAAAGACTACTGCCTCACGCTGAAAAAGGCCGGACGCAGCTCATAGGGCTGACCTTGTATCAGAGGCGGCGGAGATCGCTCCTGACTAGCTGGCCTCGCGCAGGGCCTCGGCCGCCTGCAGGTCGACCGAAACCAGCTGGCTCACACCTTGCTCGGCCATGGTGACGCCGAACAGCCTGTTCATGCGCGCCATGGTGATCGGGTTATGGGTAATGACGACGAAACGCGTCTCCGTCGAAGCGGCCATTTCGTCCATCAGGTTGCAGAAGCGCTCGACATTGTGATCGTCGAGCGGCGCGTCGACCTCGTCGAGCACGCAGATCGGCGCCGGATTGGTCAAAAACACCGCAAAGATCAGCGCCATCGCTGTCAGCGCCTGCTCGCCGCCGGACAAAAGCGTCATAGTCTGCGGCTTCTTGCCGGGCGGGCGGGCAAGGATTTCGAGGCCGGCCTCGAGAGGATCTTCCGACTCGATCAATTGCAATTCGGCGGTGCCGCCGCCGAAGAGATGCGTGAACAGCCGCTTGAAATGCCCGTTGACCAGATCGAACGCGGCCAGCAACCGTTCGCGTCCTTCGCGGTTCAAACCCTGGATGCCCTGGCGAAGCTTGCGGATTGCCTCGATGATGTCCTCGCGCTCGGAGACGATCGCCTCCAGCCGCTCGGACAGTTCCTTCTGCTCTTCCTCGGCGCGCAGATTGACGGCGCCCAGGCGCTCGCGCTCCAGCTTCAGTCGCTCCAGGGTCCTTTCGATCTCGACCGGGTCGGGCATCGGGCTGTCGGCTTCGAGGCCGGTGTGGCGGATGACGAGATGGGGAGCCGTGTTCAGCACTTCCTGGATGCGCGCTTCGATCTCGCGACGGCGCTCGTCGGCAGCGGTCAGCCGCTCCTCCGAACGCGCACGTGCCTCGCGGGCCTCCGCAAGCCCCTGGATGGCAGCTGTCGCCGCCTTGTCGAGCACAGCCTGCTTGGCCTCGGCTTCCTGCAAGCGGTCTGAAACCTCCTTGCGCTGCGCCTCTGCCTGGTTGAGCTGCGACATCAGCGAGCGACGGCGCGCGTCCAGTTCATCCGGCGCCTCCGCAAGCGCCTCGCGCTCGGCTCCGGCTTCCTCGCGGCGCTCGGTCAGGGATTCGATCTGTTCGGCCGCGCTTTCGGCGCGCAGCACCCAGCTCTGGCGTTCGGCGCCGATCGAACCCAGCCGGCGCGACCGCGCTTCCGCCTCGCGGTTCAGGCCATCATGGACGGCGCGCGCATCGGCCAGGGCCGAGCGCTCTCGTGCGACCGAAGCCGAAAGCTGGTCGAGACGCTGCTGAAGATCGCCGAGGTCGGCGGCAGCGCCAAGCATGTCCTCCGCCTCGACATAGACGGCATGCGCGTCCTCATGCGAATCGGCAACGCGGCTGCGTGCCTCATCGAGTGCTGCGCGACGGCTGCTCAATTCGCCAGCGGCCCGCTCGGCCTGGGCGAGCGCATCGCGCGCCGCACTCACCTGATGCTGCGCGTCTCGCCCCGCCTGTCTGGCCAGCCGTTCGGCCTCAGCGCTTTCGCGCACGGCAGCTTCGGCGCGCGCCAGTGCTTCCTCGGCAGCGCGCACGATGAGCGTAGCCTCAATCGCCTCGGCATCGAGTTCGGCCAGGCGGTTCTTCTGGGCAAGACGAAGCGCTGCCGCGGTCGGCGCATCGGCGCTTGCCGTCAGCCCATCCCAGCGCCACAGGGCGCCTTCCTTGCTGACGAGCCTTTGGCCCGGGGCCAACAATGGCTGCAGCAGCGGGCCGTCGGCCGCATCGATCACGCCGACCTGGGCAAGGCGGCGTGCCAGCTGCTGCGGAGCGCGGACCATTTCGGCAAGGCTGCTGGCGCCCGCCGGCAGTTTCGGATCGGTCGGCGCCGGCTTGGCGCCGCTCCAGTGCACCGGTGCTGCGCTGTCGAGCGCTGCTTCGAGATCATCGCCGAGGGCAGCGCCGAGTGCGGTCTCAAAGCCGCGGTCAACGCCGATCTGCTCGAGCACTGCCGGATAGGCATCGCCCGATACGGCGGCGATGATCTTGGCCAGCGTGCGCGCCTCAGTCTCGATGCGGGCGAGCTCGGCCTTGGCCTCCTGCAGCGGCTGGCGGGATGCCGCTTCTGCCTGGCGCGCCTCGCCAACCGCGCGTTCAGCCTCGGCCGCGGCATATTCTGCTTCTTCCAGCGCTTCCTGGGCGGCTTCGGCCAGCATGCGCTTTTCAGCCGGATCGGCGAGTGCTGCGATCCGGGCAGCGATCTCGCCGGCCTCGCGGTCAAGCTCGGCGAGCTGGCGCGCAAAACGGTCGCGGCGTTCGGCGGCATCGCGCATGGCGCGTTCGGCCTGGCTGCGTCCCGCAGCCGCCTCGGCGCGCTCGGCGGTCGCCCGGCCAAGCTCGGCCTCGGTCTTGGTCAGCGTCGCCATTGCTTCGTCAAGTGCCGCGCGGGTCTCCGCCTCGCGGTCGGCCGCGCCGTCGTTCTCGTCGCGCAGCGACCGCTCTTCGGCATCAAGCCGCGACAGGATCGCGGCGTTGTCGCCGATCATCCGCTGCTCGCGGGCAATGTCCGCATCGAGCTGCTGCAGGCGGCGATCAAGTTCGCTCTGGCGCGAATTGATGCGGCCAGCCTCTTCCTCGAGCTGCGAGCGGGCAATCGACAGCCGCTGCAGGGTCGCGGCTGCCGAGGCATCGGCCTCACGCATCTCAGGCAGCTTATGGGCGCCGATCGCCTGATCCTTGGCCGCCGCCATCTGGGAGGCGGCACGTTCGGCAACGAGCGAAGTCGCGACGGCCAGCGCCGATTGCGCCTCGCCTTCCTGCGTCTTGGCAAGCGTCCAGCGCAGGTGCAGCAGCGTCGCTTCCGCCTTGCGGATGTCGGCCGACAGGTTCTTGAAACGCGACGCCTGGCGCGCCTGGCGCTTCAGGCTCTCGATCTGGCCTTCCAACTCGCCGACGACATCGTCAAGGCGCTCCAGGTTCTGCTCGGCGGCGCGCAGGCGCAGTTCCGCCTCATGGCGGCGCGTGTGCAAGCCGGAAATACCTGCCGCCTCTTCGAGCAGGGCGCGGCGCGCCTGCGGCTTGGCCTGGATCAGCTCGCCGATACGCCCCTGCCCGACCATCGAGGGCGAACGTGCACCCGTCGACTGATCAGCGAACAGAAGTTGCACGTCCTTGGCGCGGGCTTCCTTGCCGTTGATGCGATAGACGGAACCGGCCTCGCGCTCGATGCGGCGCGACACCTGGAGTTCGTCGGCGTCATTGAAGGACGCAGGCGCGGTGCGGTCGGTGTTGTCGAGGAAAAGCGTGACTTCGGCGGTGTTACGTGCCGGCCGGGTGCCCGAACCCGAGAAGATGACGTCGTCCATGCCCGAGGCGCGCATGTTCTTGTATGAGCTTTCGCCCATCACCCAGCGCAACGCTTCGACCAGATTGGATTTGCCGCAGCCGTTCGGCCCGACGATGCCGGTCAGGCCGCGTTCGATGACGAACTCGCCGGGCTCGACGAAGGATTTGAAACCGAGAAGGCGGAGGCGCGAAAACTTCATCCGCGCCAACCCGCGCAAAAGGGAGCGCCGAAGCTCATCCGCTTCGGCGCTGCGAACCTATCAGAGCATGCCGTCGATAATCGCCGACATTTCGTCAATCGTCATCGCCCCTTTGTAGACTTTCCCGTTGATGAAGAAGGTCGGCGTCGAGTCGACCTTGAAATCCTTCTCGCCGCGGGCGCGCACAGCCCTGATATCGTCCAGAAGCTTCTGGTCAGTCAAGCAGGCCTCGAACGACTCCTGTGTAAAGCCGGCCAGCTTGGAAATCTGAAGCAGCGCGTCCTTCGGGTTCTGCGAAGCGGCCCAGTTCGACTGCTGCTTGAACAGCACGTCGACCATCGGGAAGTAGTTGTCCTTCGAGCAGCGCGCAAGCATGAAGCCCGCTTCGGCCAGCGGATCGAACGGGAACTCGCGGTAGATCAGGCGCGCCTTGCCGGTGTCGATGTACTTGGTCTTGAGCGCCGGCAGCGTCGTCTCGTGGAAATGCGCGCAGTGCGGGCAGGTCATCGAGGCGTATTCGACGATGGTCACCGGCGCGTCGGCCTTGCCGAGCACCATATCGGGCAGCGTGCCGGCCTCGAGCAGCTTGGCCATGTCGACCGTGCCCTGCGCGTCGGGAGCCTTCACCGCCTGGACAGGCGTCGCCGGGGTGGCCGGGGCTGCAGGCGTCGCAGGTTCGGCAGGCTTCGGCGTCGCCGCCTTGGCTTCCTCGCCGGAGTCGCTGCAAGCGGAGAGCAGTGCTGCGGCCGAAACGGCTGCCAGCCCGGTAAGTGCGGTCCTGCGGGAAATGGAAGGGAACATACGAATCACCTGACGATGGTTGGATTTTGCAATGCGGATTTACGTGAAGGCGAGAGTTGGCGCGAATTAAGGCATGGCTGTCCCCAAACCAATCGCAAATTTCCGCACTTTCAATCACGAAAGCGCGAGATTCCCGGCATTTCTACTTGCGGGAGGCCAATATCGTCGCACCCAGCTTCTCCAGCGATGCCTTCAGCCCCTCATCTTCGATCAAGCTTACAGTTCCGGCAATCTTCGACTGCTCGGCATCGGTGAGCTTGCGCAGGCGCGGCCGGACCGGGCCCGCATGCCGCGAAACCGGCTTCTGGACGATGCGGATGCGGCCAATCGCGTTGAACCCGAGAAAGGAATTGACCCGGCCGATGATCTCGCCGGTTTCGTGCTGCAGATGAAGTGCCGCCGACCCCGAGCAGGCAACCACCAGCACCGCCGGCTCGAACGGATCGTCCTCGTGCATCCGGCGCGGCCACTGGATCTTCTCCGGCCGCGAGTTCAGCGCCAAGCGCGGCCCGACGATCTCCTCCCAGGACTGGACGAGCCCCACCGATATGCCGGTGCGCTTGCGCAGCACGGGATCGAGGATGGCGCTGGCGAGATCGCTGACCGGGACGGGATTGCCCGTCCACCTTTTACCTGCCATGTCGTGCTCCAGAGATAACCTTGTCGACATGTAACGCCGAAGGCAGTTCCGACCACCAATGGCATCCCCAGCACAGACCCGCAAGCATGCCGATGACGCAGACATCCGGATCGCCTCGGGCCTGCTCGCCTGGTACGACGCAAACCACCGGGAATTGCCGTGGCGGATGCCGCCGCGGGAGCTGGCCAAAGGCCTGCGACCCGATCCTTACCGCGTCTGGCTGTCTGAAATCATGCTGCAGCAGACGACGGTCGAAGCGGTCAAACCCTATTTCCGCACCTTCCTCGAAAAATGGCCGGACGTCGGCTCACTCGCCGCGGCGGATGCAGAGGATGTGATGAAGGCCTGGGCGGGGCTCGGCTATTATTCGCGGGCCCGTAACCTCAAGGCCTGTGCCGAAACGGTCGCCGCCAAACACGACAACCGCTTTCCCGACACCGAAGACGGCCTGCGCGAATTGCCTGGCATCGGTCCCTACACGGCTGCAGCCATCGCCTCCATCGCCTTCAACCGACCGGCGGCCGTGGTCGACGGCAATGTCGAGCGCGTCGTCACGCGCCTGTTTTCGATCGCAACACCCCTGCCCGAGGCCAAGCCGGTAATCCGCGCCCATGTCGAGCGCATGCTCGCAGCATCTCGTCCCGGCGACTTCGCCCAGGCGATGATGGACCTCGGCGCCACCATCTGCACACCCCGCCGGCCGCGTTGCATGCTCTGCCCGCTGCGCGAGGACTGCAGCGCGATCGTCAATGGCGATCCCGAACTCTATCCGGTCAAGCCGCCCAAGGCCGAGAAGCCGCAGCGGCGTGGCGCCGCCTTCGTCGCCGTCACATCGGATGGTTCGGTGCTGCTGCGCAAACGCCCCGGCAAGGGCCTCTTGGGCGGCATGACCGAGGTGCCGACAACGGGCTGGACGGCGCGGATCGACGGCGCCACCGGCACAGAGAGCGCGCCCTTCCCCGCCAGGTGGCAGCGCGCCGGCAGCATCAACCACGTCTTCACACATTTTGCGCTCGACCTCGACGTATTCCGGGCAGATCTGCCCCAGCGCGTCGAGTTCGACGGCCACTTCTGGTCGTCCGCCCACGAGCTCAATGGCGAAGCCTTGCCAACCGTCATGAAAAAAGTCATCGAAGCTGCCATACCGGGTGCAACGAAAAGAGGACGCTAGGGAATGAGCGAGATCCGCCACATCGTCTATGACATCGGCAAGGTGCTGATCCACTACGACCCTGACCTTCCCTTCAGCCGCATCATCCCCGATCCGGTCCAGAGGCGCTGGTTCTTCGACAATGTCTGCACCAGCGACTGGAACATCGAGCAGGACCGCGGTCGCACCTGGGAAGAAGCCGAAGCCCTGCTGATCGTCGAACATCCCGAGCACGAGAAGAACATCCGTGCCTTCCGCGAAAACTGGCACGAAATGGTGCCGCATCACTACCAAGACAGCGTCGCGCTGATGGAGAGCCTGGTCGCTGCCGGCCACGACGTCACCATGCTGACCAATTGGGCGTCAGACACGTTCCGCGAAGCACGCGGCCGCTTCCCGTTCCTGGAGACGCCGCGCGGCGTGACGGTTTCCGGTGACGTCGGCCTGATCAAGCCCGACCGCCGCATCTACGACCTGCATGTCGAGACCTTCGGACTCGACCCGAAAGCCTCGCTGTTCATCGACGACAGCCAGAAGAACGTGAACGCCGCCATCGACGCCGGCTGGCAGGCAGTGCTGTTCACAAACGCCAAAACGCTCGAGGCGGACCTCGAGCGTCTCGGGATCGGGCGGTGACTGGAAACCGACCGACCAACGAAATCCGAAGCCGCGAGGCCAAGAATTTCAAACTGTTTTACAGGACCGCTTGAGTTCCTGAAGGGCCAGATGGCACAAGCCATGGAGCCTGATCCGTCGCGCCTGACTATGAGGCGCGACCGGTGATCGCATGGGTGGTTATGCCCCTGCCTTTTCCATGCCGACGCGAACGATGCGGCGCAGTTCGTCGATCTGGGTGAGACCGCCTGCCCGCTCATAGTGCCAGAAGGTCCAGCCGTTGCAGGCATCGAACCCCTGGACTGCGGCGCCGACGCGATGGATCGAGCCGGCATTGTCGCCGGCCACCAGCGTGCCGTCGGCGCGAACCGTGGCCGAATGGCGTTTCTTGGCATCATAGAGCTTGGCGCCAGGGGCCAGCAGGCCCATGTCGATCAGGCTGATAAAGGCGACCCGCGGCTCGGCGCGCTTGCCGGTCAGCACGGTGAGTTCAGGACCGTCGAGCGTACGCACCGAGGCGATGCGCTCCTGGGCGGCATCGATGTAGGACTGCTCGCGCTCGATGCCGACAAAGTGGCGGCCGAGGCGCTTGGCGACCGCACCCGTCGTGCCCGAGCCGAAGAACGGGTCGAGAATGACGTCGCCCGGCTTTGACGAGGCCAGCATGATGCGGGCCAGCAGTGCTTCCGGCTTCTGGGTCGGGTGCAGCTTGTTGCCGTTGTCGTCCTTCAGGCGCTCGCCACCGGTGCAGATCGGGAACAGCCAGTCGGACCGCATCTGAACGTCGTCGTTCGACGCCTTCATGGCTTCGTAGTTGAAGGTGTAGCCCTTGCCCTTCTGGTCGCGCGAAGCCCAGATCATCGTCTCGTGTGCGTTCTGGAAGCGCCGACCGCGGAAGTTCGGCATCGGGTTGGTCTTGCGCCACACCACGTCGTTGAGGATCCAGAAGCCGATGTCCTGCATCTTGGCGCCGACACGGAAGATGTTGTGGTACGAGCCGATCACCCAGATCGTGCCGTTCGGCTTGAGCACTCGGCGCGCCGCCAGAAGCCAGGCACGAGTGAAGGCATCGTATGCCTCGAAGCTCTCGAACTGGTCCCAGTGGTCGTCGACAGCGTCCACCTTGGACTGGTCGGGACGGTGCAGCTCGCCATCGAGCTGGAGGTTGTAGGGCGGGTCGGCGAAGATGACGTCGACCGATGCCGACGGTAGCTTGTCGAGCGCGGCGATGCAATCACCCTTGATGATTGTGTCGAGCCATTCGGACGGCTGAGGCGTGCGGGAAAGCTGGCTAAGAGGACGCACTGCTGACATTCTGATACCCGGATGACGCGTTACTGTTTACTCGCCATTATGGTTACCGATCAGCGTAAACAATTGATGAAGCAGGCGTCCGAATTTGCGGTTCGGACCGGAATGGTGTATTCGCGGCGCCTTGAGTTGCCCGGCCGCGCTTTGCACCGGCCCATTTTTCCCGGACCGTCATGAACCAGCCAGATCTAGTCATTTTCGATTGCGACGGCGTGCTCGTCGATTCCGAAATCATCGCCGCCCGTATCGAGGCCGAACTGCTCACTCAGGCAGGCTTCGAGATCTCAGCCGAGGAGATCGCCGAGAGCTATGCCGGCCTGACTTTCAAGGACATCATGCTGAAGATCGAGGAGAAGGCGGCCATCCCCTTCCAGGCCTCGCTCATCAGCCAGGCAGAGGAAATGGTCGACCGCCGCCTCAAGACCGAAGTGCGCGCCATCGAAGGCGTGCATGAAGCTGTCGCCGCCGTCACCGCGCCGCGTTGCATCTGCTCCAATTCCACCAGCGAGCGCATCGAGATGATGCTGGATCGCACGCGCATCCTGCCGCTGTTCAAGGGCCGTATCTTCTCGGCCCTTGAGACTCCGAGCCGCAAGGCAAAGCCTGCGCCTGATGTGTTCCTGCACGCCGCCAAGACGCTCGGCGCCAACCCGGCCAACACCTTCGTCATCGAGGATTCGGTGCACGGCATTTCCGGCGCGGTTGCCGCCGGCATGCGCGTCATCGGCTTCACCGGCGGCGCGCACAGCTATCCGGGCCATGCCGACGCGCTGACCGAGGCAGGTGCTGAAACCGTGATCCGGCGCTGGGCTGACCTCGGCGGCGTGCTCGCAGCACTCAGCATGTGGTCTGAAAACGCCTGACACGCGTAACCGTGCCGGCCCGGCAAGGGCCGGCTCGACTGTCAGGGCCGGATCCAGGTCCGGTCGACAAAATCGGCGACCAGCGGCACGATTTCGGGCAACTTCTCCTCGAGCGCGAAGTGCCCGGTTTCGAACAGATGCAGCTCCGCCTCGGGCAGATCGCGCAGATAGGCGTGCGCGCCCGGCGCCGGGAAGAACGGATCGTCCTTGCCCCACACGATCAGCGTCGGCGGCTGATACTGCCTCAGCCAGGCCTGCCATTCGCAATAGCGCGCGACGTTGCTGTGGTAGTCGAAGGCGAGGTCCACCTGCGGCTGCTTGCGGCCCGGCAGGTCGAGAAAATGCTGGTCCAGCGTCCAGCCATCCGGCGCCAGCAATTCCTGCTGCCCGACGCCGCTCTCATACTGAAAGCGCGTGCCTGAAAGTGTCAGCAGATCGAGGATCGCCTTCTCCGCCTCGGGTTGATCGGGCCGCAGCGCGATGAAGTTGCGCGCACCGTCCGACAGCCCTTCATCATAGGCATTGCCATTCTGCACGATCAGGCCTGCGAACCATTCGGGATGCCGCACCGCCAGGCGGAAACCGACAGGCGCGCCGAAGTCGAAGAGATAGGCGACGAAGCGGTCCAGTCCCAATCCCTTGATGAACCCCTCCATCGTGTCGGCGAGGCGGTCGAAACTGTAGACGAAGCTGCCGCCAGCGCTCGCGGGCTGCGGCACGTCGCTGTGGCCAAAGCCGGGATAGTCGGGCGCAATCACGCGGTAATGGCTGCCGACCGCATCGATCAGCCGGCGGTACTGGTGCGAAGCCGAGGGAAAGCCATGCAGCAAAAGGAGCACGGGCTTATGCACGCTGCCGTCGGCGGGTACCGACTCACGGTAGAAAATGCGCACGCCGTCGACGTCGAGATGACGATGAACCACACGGGGTAACGTTGCGATTGCCATTTCACATGCTTTCTATCTAAGATTATGCATTAGCAACATTCGCTTGATTGACTAATGTGTCAATCTCCAATTTTGGAATTAGCATGAGCATCGACATTCTTCCGCTGACCGGCGAGCCTCTTGGGCTGGACCTGGTCAACACACGCGCCCGCAGCGGCACTGAGGGCATCGACCATTTGGCGACGCCTGATGGCCTGCGGGCCTGGGTGGCGCTCCAGGCAGAACGTTTGGAGGAATATGGCGGCGATGCGTTGATCGCCGTGTCACAAGGCGATCTCGCCGCCATTCACGCCGTGCGCGAATGTGCGAGCCAGCTCGTCGACCATGCCAGGCACGGCAGGACGCCGCCTGAGCCAAGCCTGCGCGAGCTCAACCAGGCGCTGGCGGCAGCGCCGGTTCATCTCGAACTTCGGTGGACCGGATCATCGCTGGCGGTGCAGCGTATGCGCACCGGGTCGGTTGTCGCCGACCTCGCAGCGCGTCTCGCGGAAGCGGTGGCAAGCGTGCTCACCGACCCGGCTGTCGGCACGATCCGCAAGTGCGAGGCCGAGGATTGTACGAAGCTGTTTCTGCCGGCGAGCAGCCGCCGGCGCTGGTGTGCCGCGACGCGCTGCGGCAACCGCATGCGCGTCGCCCGCTACTACCAGAGGCACAAGGACAGCTGACTGCTGTCCCCGTCGCCTTACTGTTTCGCCGGCTTCTTGGCCGGGCCTTCGTCGAAGCCGGCAAAGACCTGCACGTCGCGTGCGGTCGGCACCGGAATCACCACGTTCGGATCGGTGAAGACGAACTGGGTGGCGGTCGACGGATCGGTCACCTGCACCGAATTCTTGTGAAGCTGCGAATAGAGCACTTCGCCGTTGCGGACGACGGCGATGCGGATCGGCATGTTGACTGTACCGGGGCCACCTGCGGGGCCGACCACCACCTTGCCTGCGACGCCGACCTTGATGGTCATCTGGCCGTCGGCACGAGTGCAACTGCGGGTGACGTCGGTGATCGCCGACTGGTGCACCAGCTTGGACGGATCGTCCTGACCGCCCTTGGCGTAGCTGTTGAAGAAGGACGTGCCGTCACGCAGCACAACGTTCGGGCAATAGGCGAGCAGCTCGCTGGCCAGGATCTTGCCCTCTTCGGCGGCTACGACCTTGGGGTCCTTGGGCTGGCTGGGGCCGAACAGGCCGCCCGCGCCGCCAGATTGGCAGCCGGTGACGGCGAGCATAAAGCAGGAGGTCGCCATAGCCGCCATAAAGCGACCGTCGATCTTACGAAACAACATGAACTGCACTTCCCTCTCGCAAAGCAGTCGTTCTATATCAACCGCACGGCAAAAATGCGACTGATGGAGCGCAGTTTTCCCCGTCCCGCCGATTACCGGCAGGTCCTTGCGCCTTGGAACGGATAGATATGCACTATGTGAGTACCCGTGGGGAAGCGCCCACGCTTGGATTTTCCGATGCAGTCCTGGCCGGCCTCGCACGCGACGGTGGCCTCTATCTCCCGGCGGAATGGCCGACCGTCAGCCCGGCCGAGATTCGCGCCATGCGCGGCCTGCCCTACGCCGACCTCGCGATCCGGCTGCTGGCGCCCTTCCTCGGCGGTGAGATCAAGCCCGACGTGTTCGAGCGCCTGGTGCGCGAGGCCTATGGCAGCTTCCGCCACGAGGCCGTCTGCCCCCTGATCCAGACCGGCGCCAACACCTTCGTGCTTGAGCTGTTCCATGGCCCGACGCTGGCCTTCAAGGACGTCGCCATGCAGTTGCTGGCCCGCCTGATGGACCATGTGCTGGCCGAACGCGGCCAGCACGCGACCATCGTCGGCGCCACCTCGGGCGACACGGGCGGCGCGGCCATCGAGGCTTTCGCCGGACGCGAGCGTACCGACATCTTCATCCTGTTCCCGCATGGGCGCGTGTCACCTGTGCAGCAGCGCCAGATGACCACCTCGACCGCCGCCAACGTGCACGCGCTGTCGATCGAAGGAAATTTCGACGACTGCCAGGGCCTGGTGAAGGACATGTTCAACGACCACGGCTTCCGCGACCGCGTGCGGCTGTCGGGCGTGAACTCGATCAACTGGGCCCGCATCATGGCCCAGATCGTCTACTACTTCTCCTCGGCCATCTCGCTCGGCGCGCCCGACAGGCCGGTATCGTTCACTGTGCCGACAGGCAATTTCGGTGACATCTTCGCTGCCTATGCCGCCAAGCGCATGGGCCTGCCGATCGATCGTCTCGTCATCGCTACCAACGACAACGACATCCTGGCCCGCACGCTGAAGAGCGGCGAATATCGTCAGACCGGCGTGGTCGCCACCACCTCGCCTTCGATGGACATCCAGGTGTCATCCAACTTCGAACGCCTGCTGTTCGAAGCCTCCGACCGCGACCCGGCGGTGGTGCGGCGCTACATGGCCGGCCTCAAGCAGTCGGGCGCGTTCACTATCGAGGCCAAGGCGCTGGCCAGCATTCGCGCCGAGTTCGGCGCCGGTCGCGCCGACATGGACGAGACCGCGGCCACGATCCGCAAGGTGCTTGATGCAAGCGGCTATCTGCTTGATCCGCATACCGCAACCGCGATGCATGTTGCTGCGGGCGAACCGGCCAGCGACGTGCCGATGGTCGTGCTTGCCACCGCCCACCCGGCCAAATTCCCCGCCGCCGTCAAGGCAGCCTCCGGCATCGAGCCGGCTTTGCCGAATTGGCTGTCGGGATTGATGGAACGTAAGGAAAACTTCACGGTACTTCCATCAGAGATAAAAATGGTGGAAGATTACATTAGCCGCCGCACACGGGCGGCGCGTTAGGGAGTACGCAGGAATATGAGTGTTGAGGTAAGCCGTCTGTCGAACGGCCTGACAGTAGCCACCGAAACACTTCCGAGCGTCGAGACCGTAGCTCTAGGGACATGGGTCAAGTCGGGAGCGCGCAACGAGCGCGACGACGAGCACGGCATGGCCCATCTGCTCGAGCACATGGCGTTCAAGGGCACGAAGAGCCGCAGCGCCTTCCAGATCGCTTCGGAAATCGAAAATGTCGGGGGCGAGATCAACGCCGCCACGTCGGTCGAGACGACCTCGTTTTATGCCCGGGTGCTGTCCGACGACGTGCCGCTGGCAGTCGACATCCTGTCCGACATCCTCCAGGATTCCGAGTTCGATCCCGATGAGCTCGAGCGCGAGCAGCATGTCATCCTGCAGGAAATCGGCGCCGCACACGACACGCCCGACGACATCGTCTTCGACCGTTTCACCGAAACCGCCTTCCGCCACCAGACGCTCGGCCGCTCGATCCTCGGTACGCCCGAGACGGTGAAGTCCTTCACCTCGGCGCAGCTGCACGACTTCATGCAGCGCCAGTACGGCGCCGAGCGGATGGTCGTGGTCGCCGCCGGCGACGTGAAGCACGATGAATTCGTCCGTGAGGTCGAGAAGCGGCTCGGCAGTTTCCGCACCAAGGCAGAAAGCGCCATCCCCCAATACGCACAGTATGTCGGCGGCGACTTCCGCGAAGATCGCGACCTTATGGACGCGCAGATCGTGCTCGGCTTCGAAGGCCGCGCCTATCATGTGCGCGACTTCTACGCCTCGCAGGTGCTGTCGATGATCCTTGGCGGCGGCATGTCGTCCCGCCTGTTCCAGGAAGTGCGCGAGAAGCGCGGCCTGTGCTACTCGGTCTACGCCTTCCATTGGGGCTTCTCCGACACCGGCATCTTCGGCATCCACGCCGCCACCGGCCAGTCCGACATCGCCGAGTTGCTGCCGGTCATCATCGGTGAGCTGCAGAAGGCCGGCGAAGACATCCTCCAGGAAGAGCTCGATCGTGCCCGGGCGCAGTACCGAGCCGGCCTCATCATGTCGGCCGAAAGCAGCTCCAGCCGCGCTTCGCAGATCGCCCGACAGCTGCTGCTGTTCGGCCGCCCGATCGCCAAGGAGGAGCTGATGGAGCGACTGCAGGCGCTGACCACGGAGAGATTGACGGACCTGGCCTCGCGGCTGTTCTCGACCCGCCCGACAATCACTGCCGTTGGCCCAGTCGGCACGCTCGCGCCCTACGAATCGCTGCTGGATTCGCTGCCGGGCGGACAGGCGGCCGCCCGCAAGCTTGCCGTCTGAGCAGCCATTGCAGCCATGTTCTCGCTCTCGCTCTTTCGCCGCGAACCTCCGGCGCTGAAAGGCGAACGCGTCACACTCAGGCTGCCCAACTGGCGCGATTTCCACGAATGGTCGACCCTGCGGTCCGACAGCCGCTCGTTCCTCGAGCCGTGGGAGCCGCGTTGGGCGCCAGATGAGCTGCAACGCTCGGCGTGGCGGGTACGTCTCGCCCGCTACCAGGACGAATTCATCCAGGGCACGGCCGCCGCTTTCTTCATCTACGACAACGCAACCCGCAAGCTGGTGGGTGGAATCACACTCGGCAACATCCGCTACGGCGTCGCCCAGACAGGCCATATCGGCTACTGGATCGGCGAGCGTTACGCCGGCCAGGGCTTCATGGTCGATGCCGTCAGATTGGTGGCCCGCCACGCCTTCGATACGCTCCGGTTGCACCGGATCGAGGCTGCCTGTATCCCCAACAATACGCGTTCAGTGCGCGTGCTTGAAAAAGCCGGATTCCGGCGCGAAGGACTTTTGCGATCCTATCTCAGGATCAACGGCGAATGGCACGACCACTATCTCTACGCGTTGATTGCGGACGATCCGCACGCCGTCACCATGAAGGGCTGAACTTGTCGAAGCATTTCCTGCTGGCGCCCCTGTTTGCGCTCATCGTTTCGGTCATCGCCAGCATGTGCGCGGTGTCGCAGGCATTTGCCGTCGAGCCCATCAAGATTTCCCGAGACGACGTGGCGCTGAACCTCACGGGCGCGGTCGAGATCTACCGGAATCAGGGCGAGAATTTCCAGGTTTCCACCGCCCCCGGCGCCGACGGCATCGTTCGCCGCATCGAGGTGGAAGCCAACGACAAGCGCTCCAGCGGCGACTGGGCGGTGTTTGCGCTCGCCAACACCACCGACCAGCAGCTCGACCGCCTGATCGTTGCGCCGCATTTCCGCCTGGTCGGCTCCGGCCTGTTCTGGCCCGATCTCGGCTCGAGCCGCCTCGCCGCGATCACGCCGTCGGAAGGCTTCGCGCTCGACCGCCAGGCGAGCCCCGACGCCGACGTGTTCCTGGTCACGCTCAACCCCGGCACAGTCGTCACCTTCATTGCCGAGCTCGCCTCGCCAAAGCTGCCGCAAGTCTATCTGTGGGACCCTGAGTCCTACAAGGACACGGTCAATTCCTACACGCTGTTCCGCGGCATCGTCATCGGCATCGCCGGCCTGCTGGCGCTGTTCCTGACCATCCTGTTCGTGGTCAAGGGCACCTCGATGTTCCCCGCCACCGCAGCACTTGCCTGGGCCGTTCTTGCCTATATCTGCGTCGACTTCGGCTTCCTCAACAAGGTGATCGAGGTCTCACCCGGAAACGAGCAAATATGGCGAGCGGGAACGGAGGTGTCGCTTGCGGCAACATTCGTTGTCTTCCTGTTCGCCTATCTCAATCTCAACCGATGGCACGGCCATTTCAGCTACGGCGCCTTCGTCTGGATATTCGGCCTCGTGCTCATCGCCGGCGTCGCCATCATCGACCCGGCCGTTGCCGCAGGCATCGCCCGCATCTCGTTTGCCGCCACTGCCATCACCGGCCTCGGCCTGATCGTCTATCTCAGCATCCGCGGATACGACCGCGCCATCATGCTGGTGCCCAGTTGGGCGATGGTGCTGATCTGGCTCGCCGGCTCGTGGATGGCCATCACCGGCATTCTGGACAACGACATCGTCCAGCCCGCGCTTGGTGGCGGCCTGATCCTGATCATCCTGCTCATCGGCTTCACGGTCATGCAGCACGCCTTTGCCGGCGGTGCCCTGCACCAGGGCCTGTTCAGCGACATGGAGCGCCAGGCGCTGGCGATCTCCGGCTCGGGCGACATCGTCTGGGACTGGGACGTGCTGCGCGACCGCGTCGTCACCCGCCCCGATGTCAGCCTGCAGCTCGGCCTTGCGCCCAACAGCCTGGGGGGCGCTGCCCGTAACTGGCTGCCGGTGTTGCATACCGACGACCGCGACACCTTCCGCACGACGCTAGACGTGGTGCTGGAGCATCGCCGCGGCCGCGTGTCGCAAAGCTTCCGCCTGCGCGGCGCTGATGGTCATTACCACTGGTTCCAGCTCAAGGCGCGGCCGGTCATCGGCTCCGACGGTGAGGTCATTCGCTGCGTCGGCACCATGGTCGACGTGACGGAGCAGAAGAAGTCCGAAGAGCGCCTGCTGCACGATGCCGTGCATGACAACCTGACCGGGCTGCCCAACCGCGAACTGTTCATGAACCGGCTCGAGGCGATCATCTCCATCGCCCGCACCGAAGAGAAAGTGCGCCCATCGGTCTTCGTCATCGACATCGACCGCTTCAAGCAGGTCAATGACGGGCTCGGTATCTCGGCCGGCGACACCATCCTGTTGACCATCGCGCGCCGCCTGCACCGCCTGCTCAAGCCCAAGGACTCGCTGTCGCGTTTTGCCGGCGACCAGTTCGCGCTCCTGCTGCTGTCGGAACAGGATCCGTCGCGCATCGCAGCTGTTGCAGACGCCATCAAGCAGGCGATCAAGGCGCCGATCACCTTTGCCAAGCGCGAGATCGTTTTGACCGCGTCGGTCGGCCTTGTCACCTGGAACACCGCCCAGGGTTCGGCCGAGGACATGGTCAAGGACGCCGAGCTTGCCATGCACCAGGCCAAACGCTTCGGCGGCGACCGCATCGAGCCGTTCCGCCCGGCATTCCGCACCGTCGGCACCGACCGCCTGCAGCTCGAATCCGATCTGCGCCGCGCCATCGAGCGCAAGGAATTCACCCTCGCCTACCAGCCGATCGTGCGGCTGGAGGATGGCAGCGTCGCCGGCTTCGAAGCACTGCTGCGCTGGGATCACCCGCGCCGCGGCATGATCCCGCCAGGTGACTTCATCCCGGTCGCCGAAAGCTGCGGCCTGATCGTCCAGCTCGGCCTGTTCGCCATGCAGCGCGCAGCGGAAGACCTCGCCGACTGGCAGAAGCAGATCGGCGATGCGCCGCTGTCGGTGTCGGTCAACCTGTCGAGCCGCCAGCTCATCCGCCGCGACCTCGTCAGCGACGTGCGTTCGGTCATCGCGCGTGCCAACCTCAAGCCGCGCTGCTTCCGGCTGGAGCTGACGGAATCGCTGGTGATGGACAATCCCGAGCAGACCAACCACGTGCTGACCAAGCTCAAGCAGCTGGGCATCGGCTTGTCGCTCGACGATTTCGGCACAGGCTATTCGTCGCTGTCTTATCTGACGCGTTTCCCCTTCGACACGATCAAGATCGACAAGAGCTTTGTCGACGATACCTCGCCCAAGCGCGCGGTGCTGATCAAGTCGATGGTCAACATGGCGCACGAACTGGGCCTGTCGGTGGTGGCCGAAGGCATCTCCGACGAGAGCGATGCGCTCGAGTTGCGCCAGATGGGCTGCGAATATGTGCAGAGCTTCATGTTCGGCGCGCCGGTTCCCGGCGAGCAGGCGCTCAAGATGCTGAAGGAACAGTACCCGCTGGCTCAGGCGTGACCGGCGGCGCCGCTTAGCCTGACGAGATCGATGCCGAGAGTTGCCAGCACGCGGTCGTATTTGCGGTCGATGTCGGTATCAAACAGCAGCTCCGGCGTCGCCGGGCAGGTCAGCCAGCCATTCTCGGCGATTTCGCTTTCGAGCTGGCCCGCACCCCATCCCGAATAGCCCAGCGCCATCAGTGCATGGCGCGGCCCGCGCCCTGCCGAGATCGCGCGGAGGATATCGACGGTGGCAGTCAGGCAAATCTCTTCCGACACCGGCAGCGAGGACTCGACCTTGTAGTCGTCGGTGTGCAGCACAAAGCCGCGGCTGCGGTCCACCGGACCGCCATTGCGGACGATGAAGTCCTTGGCCTTTCCCGGCAGGCGGATCGCCTCCTGCTCGTCGAGAATGCCAAGCTGTACAAGAAGATCAGGGAACAACAACGGCTGCACCTGATTGATGATCAGCCCCATCGCGCCTTCGTCACTGTGGGCACAGATGTAGATGACCGCGCGCGAAAACCGGTCGTCCTTCATGCCGGGCATGGCGATGAGGAACTGGTCGTCGAGAAAGCCGCGCTGCGAGGCGCCTTTTTTCTGGCGGAGAAGGTCCATACCTCGATGCTACCGCGTTTTCCCTTGCCTTTAAAGAGCGACGCAATGGCCGGCGCGGTATCCGGGGCCTATGACGTCACGCAAAAATGATGCTGAAGTGACGCTTGGGCATGTTGCGATGACGACGGGAGACGATCAAATCAGCGCCATGACTTTTGCCGCATCTTCCATCGCTGCGCTTGGCATCGCCATCCTGGCAACAGGGCCTGCGCTTGCCTCGTCTTCGGCCTGGTACGAGACCGATGGCGGGCGTTTCCGGCTCGTGACAACTGGCAAGCCCGATGCCTCGGGCAAGCTCCAGGGCGTGCTCGACATCGAGCTGAAGCGTGGCTGGAAGACCTATTGGCGCGACCCCGGCAGTTCTGGCGTACCGCCGCAGATCGACATCTCGACAAGCACCAACGTGTCGGCGGCGGAGTTCGCCTTTCCCGCACCGCAGCGTCACGACGACGGCTATTCGAAATGGGCCGGCTACGACTACCCGGTGCGCCTGCCGGTGAGCTTCACCGTGGCCTCGCCCGATGCGCCGACCGCAATCACGGCCAACATATTCCTCGGCGTCTGCGAGACCATCTGCGTGCCGGTGCAGGCGAAGCTGGTGCTCGACCCGGCGTCCGACCCCGACAATGCCGAGAATGCCATGCTCGTTCGCGAGGCCCTTGCAGCGCTTCCCGCGCCCGCCAGCGCGGATTTCGGCGCGCAACTGGCAGTGGGCGAAGGCGAGAAGATTTCGATCGATGCGACCGCGCCGGGAGCGCAGGAAGCGGTCGACATCTTCATTGCAGGCACCGATGGCTACATGCTCGGCACGCCCGAGCGCCACGAACAGGACGGCAAGCTGTCCTTTTCGGTCAAGGTGCTGGACCGGCCGACGTCAAAACCCTCGGGCAAGGGCCTGCCCTACACGCTGACGTCGAACGGCAGCGCCGTCGAGGGTTTCCTGCCCTACCCCTGAGCGAAGAAACGCTGCACCAACATCAGCCCGTTGGACTGGCCAGCCATTTCGGCTAGGTGTCGCGGGACGATCTTTCGAACACCACATGCGAGGAACCTCATGACCATCTCGATCGGCGACAAGCTGCCCCAGGCCACCTTCAAGACCATGACCGCCGATGGCGCCAAGAACATCACCTCCGACGAGCTCTTCGCCGGCAAGAAGGTCGTGCTGTTTGCAGTTCCAGGCGCTTTCACACCCACCTGCAGCAACAACCACCTGCCCGGCTATGTCGAGAACTTCGATGCCATCGTCGCCCGCGGCGTCGACACCATCGCGGTCGTCTCGGTCAATGACGTGCATGTCATGGGCGCCTGGGCCCGCTTCAGCGGCGGCGAAGGCAAGGTGCTGTTCCTCGCCGACGGCAGCGGCGACTTCGCCCGCGCCACCGGCCTCGACCTCGATCTGTCGGCCAACGGCATGGGCCTGCGCTCGAAGCGCTATTCGATGATCGTCGAGGACGGCAAGGTCACGCACCTCAACCTCGAAGGCACCCCGGGCCAGGCGATCGACTCGGGCGCTGCCCGCATCCTCGAACAGCTCTGAAATTAAGAAGAGGCGCGCAGCCTTCTGGCTGTGCGCCCCGCTCGGCCTCTACAGCAGCTCAGGCCTATGCCTTGCGTCCGTTCTTGAAGGGCGCCATACCCTCGCGTGCCAGCTCGTCGGCCCGCTCATTCTCGGTGTGGCCGGCATGGCCCTTGACCCAGTGCCACGTCACCTTGTGACGCCTGTTGGCCTCGTCCAGGGCCTGCCACAGCTCGCCGTTCTTCACCGGCTTCTTGTCGGCCGTCTTCCAGCCGTTCTTCTTCCAGCCGTGGATCCACTTGGAGATCCCGTCCATCACGTATTTGCTGTCGGTGTGGAGGTCGACCTCACAGGCCTCCTTCAGCGCGTTCAGCGCCGAGATGGCCGCCAGCAGTTCCATGCGGTTGTTGGTCGTCTCGGCTTCGCCGCCCGACAATTCCTTGGTCTTGCCGTTGTAGCGCAGCATCGCGCCCCAGCCGCCCGGCCCTGGATTTCCCGAGCAGGCACCGTCGGTATAGATTTCTATATGCTTCATTTCAGTCCGTATTCCTGCGGCGACCTGATCGCCCTGTGGAAGCGCAGCCGGCGGATGTATTCCATCGGGTCGCGTTTCATCACCAGACCGCCGTCGGGGATGGTCAGCCAGTCGTAGAGCCTCGTCAGCATGAAGCGCAGGGCCGAGCCCCGCGCCAGCATCGGCAGCGCTGCCTTCTCCGCCTCACTCAGCGGCCTGACACTCTGATAGCCTTCGAGCAGGGCCGTGCCCTTGGTCAGGTTGAAGGAAAAGTCCTTCTCGAAACACCAGGCGTTGAGGCAGGTGGCAAGGTCGTAGGCGTAGAGATCGTTGCAGGCGAAATAGAAGTCGATCAGGCCCGACAGCTCGTCGCCGAGGAAAAAGACATTGTCGGGAAACATGTCGGCGTGGATCACACCTGCCGGCAGATCGGCCGGCCAGCTCTCCTCGAACTCGGCGAAATCGGCATCGACTTCCCTGGCGAGACCGGGTTCGACCTCGTCGGCACGGCCGCGGGCCGCATCCCAAAGCTTGCGCCAGCCGTCGATGGCGAGCGCATTGGGCCGCGTCATGGTGAAGTCCTGGCCGGCGATGTGCAGCTCGGCCAATGCCTTGCCGACTTCACGGCAGTGCACGACCTGCGGCTTGCGCAGCCACATGCCCTCAAGGAAGGTGATGATGACGGCGGGGCGTCCGGCCAGCGTGCCAATGACGTTGCCGTCCTTGCCGTCGACCGGCAGCGGGCATGAAATGCCCTTGTGGGCGAGATGCTGCATCAGTCCGAGAAAGAACGGCAGGTCCGCCTTCTCGACCCGCTTCTCATACAGCGTCAGGATGTACGATCCCGACGTTGTATGCAGCAGAAAGTTGGAATTCTCGGTGCCCTCGGCAATGCCCTTGTAGGAAAGCAATTCGCCGACAGGATAGTTGCGCAGGAAGGCCTGGAGTTCGCCTTCGGTGACGTCGGTATAGACCGCCATCAGCGCGTACCGTTGACGAAGGCCATGTCGGCTGGCGTCAGCTCGACGTCGCGCAATACCCGCATGACCGGAAAGTCCTCCGTCTCGGTCGCCGTCACGGCGAGTTCCACGGTCACTTCAAAGCGCTCGCGGAAGGCGTTGATGATCTCGTCGACGATGATCTCGGGTGCCGAAGCACCTGCCGACAGACCAAGCGTAGTGATGCCGCCGATATCGTTCCACGGTATCTCCGACGCGCGCTGAACAAGGAGCGACATCTTCGCCCCGAAACGCTCGGCGACCTCGACGAGGCGGCGCGAATTGGACGAGTTCGGCGCACCGACGACCAGATAGAGGTCGGCGCCCGGCGCCGTTTCCTTCACCGCATCCTGGCGGTTGGTGGTGGCGTAGCAGATGGACTCCGCCGCCGGCGCCTGCATCGCCGGGAAGCGCTCCTGGAGCGCCCTGAGGATGCCGGCCGTGTCTTCCACCGACAACGTGGTCTGGGTGACGAAGCCGAGCGCTTCGGGATTGGCGGGCGCAAGCTTGGCAGCGTCCGCCTCGGTCTCGACCAGCGTCACCGCGCCATCTGGCAATTGCCCCATCGTCCCGATCACCTCGGGGTGGCCGGCGTGGCCGATCAGGAGCACGTGGCGCCCCTGGCGCTGGTGGCGCATCGCCTGCTTGTGCACCTTGGAGACCAGCGGACAGGTGGCATCGAGATAGAACAGATTGCGCGCCTGGGCGTCGGCCGGAACCGATTTCGGCACGCCATGGGCGGAGAAGACGACAGGCGAATCGTGATGCTCGTCGGGGATCTCGCTGAGTTCCTCGATGAAGACGGCACCGAGATTCTGCAGCCCTTCGACCACGTAGCGGTTGTGCACGATTTCGTGGCGGACATAGACCGGCGCGCCATATTTCTTCAGCGCCAGGACGACGATCTGGATGGCGCGGTCGACGCCGGCGCAGAAACCACGCGGCTGGCAGAGCCTGATGGTCAGGGGCGGTTTCGTCACGGTCTGAAGCATGGCATCCGTTCTTGGTTCTGTGCCGAAATGATGTCTGCGCCCCCTACCTGTCAAGGGCGGCCGACGCATCGGACCGAAATCTGGAACCGGATTTCGGAAAGCACGACGCGAAAACTGAAAACGGTTGGAACGTCGTGCGTCTGCCGAGACTCACGTCTTTCCAACAGTCATTTCGGCTCGGGCCTGCGCAGCAGCCAGAAGCCCATGACGCCCAGCAGCGCTGCGGCCAACCCATACCAGGTCGCCGCGTATTGCAGGTGGTTGTTGGGCATCTCGACCATGGTTACGCCACCGACAGGCAGGCCACCGGGATTGGGCGTCTTGTCGGCATCGACGAAGAACGGCAGCACGACAGCATCCGCTGGCAGGCCGGCGGTCTTGGCCATCGCATCGCGGTCCTTCCAGTAGAAGATGTTCTTCGCCGTGTCGTTGTCAGGCAGCAGCGAGCCCGGCTTGGCGTCGAGCGGATTGCGGGCAAGACCGGTCACCGTGACGTTGCCCTCGATCTGTCCGGTCGGACGCTTGGCTGCGTCCTTCAGCTCATAAGGCACGAAGCCCCTGTTGACGAGAACATAGCGCCCGTCGTCCAGCTTCAATGGCGTATAGATGTAGAAGCCGGACTGCCCTTCCCAGGTGGCGAAGAAGTGTCGTTCACCGGCGTGGTCGAAAGTGCCGGTCAGCCGCACCGGCCAATAGTCGACGTCACCTGTCGCGCGATACTTCACTTCCATCTCGGCCAGCGGCAGCGGCTCAGCCTGCGTGCGTTCCGCGATCTGGGCGACGAGCGCATCCTTCCAGTGCAGGCGCTGCACCTGCCAGGTGCCGAGCGCGATCAGGATGGCGAAAGCGATGGTGCCGAGCACCAGCATGAGCAGGACGCCGCGGGGGCGCGGGGCCGCCGGCCTGGCGTTGTGTTGGGTCATTGGCCCTGGTCCAGGGGCCCATCGGCTGCCTTGTTGGTGTATTGTAGCGTGTTGTGCACGCCCATGATCACCCGGCGGGG